>NZ_WEZF01000016.1 GCF_009177065.1 Tautonia marina | reverse complement strand
TGTGAGCGGAAGCGAGGGAAAAACTCAGGTCGGCGGGCTGCTTGGTGGTCCCAGCCCAGATCTCGGGATCGTTTTGGACCTTCTGCATGAGCCGGCCGGGATTCTCCGTGGTGGTGAAGTCCACCTCGATCGCCGGGCCGTATTCGCCTTCTGCGAGGCGGCCGTCTGCCACGGGAGGGACGGCCTTGAGGGGTGCATCGAGGACGAGCGGGACCGTCGGCTCCCCCGAGGGGGATTCCGAGCGGCCGGGGCCAAAGTGATTGCGCCGAATCATCTCGGCGAGTTCGAGCTGGTTCGTGTCCTCGGCGTGCTCGATGACGTCATCGAGCAGGGGGCCGGCCTCATCGGGTCGGCCCTGGTTGAGGAGGACTCCGGCCAGCCGGAGTTTTGCTAGCATGAGGGCGTTGAGATTTGGTTCAGCGATGCGATCATGTCTCGCAACGAGGTCTCGGAGCTGATGTTCCGCCTCGTCCCAGACACCTGCCCGGATCGATTCGACCGCCAGCATCGATATCCATCGCAACATTATGTTGTGCTCAGGCCCCAGCTCCTCTTCAGCACAGGCGATTAGCTCCTTGGCAATGGCAATGACCTGCTCGAACCCTTCTTCCTCGTCCGGAAAGTTGCCCTCTCTCCTTGCGGTCATCAAGTCATGGACAGCGTCGTTCACCCATTGGTGCTCAATGCCAAAAATGCGCAAATTATCATAGAAGTCATCCCGAAACATTCTGGCGACCTCGGCGAGCGGCCGATCACCGAGTTTGACGTAGGTATCTATCAAATTGTCTTTCGCCATGAGGGTAATACCGTCGTCGACCGGCTCATTTGAACCCAGATCGATTAGCTCCTCGAACAAGCCACGGGCCTCGAGAACCCGCCCAGATCTCATGTATCTGATTGCCAAATAATTAGTATATGTTCTTTGGCGTTCATTGTTCTGGCCCGCGATGCGCCGGGCCTCTTCGAGGAGTGCGATGGACTCGTCGCTGTCCGGCAGCACGTAGCCTAGCTTGGCCATGATGTCGACGGTCAACGCGTCCTCCGGGCCTAGGAGGCGGCGGGCGTGTTCGTATTCCGCTTCAAGGACTTCCCGAGCTTCGCCCAGCTTGCGGAGCCGTAGGAGGGCAAATGCGTAGCGCTTGCGTGCCCGGATCGTGTCGGTCTGGTCGTCTCCGAGGTGTTCGGCGTAGAGCGCGACGGCCCGTTCCGCGTGCTCAAGGGCTTTCCCGTACCGACTGAGGTTGTCGTAGGTGCTGCTCAAGGCCAGGCGGATGCTCGCCTCGACCAGCGGCTGATCGGCGAACTTCTCCGCGATCCCCGAGTCAGCCCGCTCTAGCACCTGGTCGACCGTGACCGTCCCTCCGAGGGTCTTGTACGGCGAGGCCGAGCCGATCAGGTCATTGATGAGGAACTCGACCACTGCTTCGGCATGAGTCGCGCGGAGATCAGCCTCACCGCGTGCCTCCTCGGCCTCGGTCCGTGCCCGGGCCGCCTCATCTGCCCTCCGGTCCGCCATAACGCGGGCAACTTGTGCCGCCTCCGCCTCGCCATCAGCCCGCTCGCGCTCAATGGCCTCCGAGCGAGCCAGCCGGAGGTAGTACCGCGCGGCGATCGAGGAGCCGACCGCCAGCACCAGCACGAACGTCGCCACCAGGCCGCCGACCGCCATCGCCACTCGATTCCGACTGACGAACTTCCGCAGCCGATACCCCGTCGACGGCGGGCAGGCCGACACCGGCTCATTGTCCAGGTGATGCCGCAGGTCCGTCGCCAGCCCGTTGGCCGTCTCGTAACGCCGGTTGCGGTCCTTCTCCAGGCACTTCATCACGATCCAGTCCAGCTCTCCGTGCACCGCCTGCGTCAAGCGGCGGGGCTCGGAACTGCGACGGACCGAAACGTCCTCGGACGACTGCTCCTGCGTAGTCAGGCGCGAGCTGGGGGTCGGCGGGTCCTGCTCGCGGATGATCCGCCGGATCTCGTCCAGCGCCGCGGTCCGGAACGTCTGTGCGTCGAACGGGGTCGTGCCGGTGAGCAGCTCATAGAGCAGCACCCCGAGGCTGTAGACGTCGCTGCGGGTGTCCACGTCCAGCCCCGACAGATCGGCCTGCTCCGGGCTCATGTAGAGCGGCGTGCCCAGCATCTGCAGGAAGCCAGTGTAGAGGGTCTTGTCCGTCAGTCGCTGGCCCGTCGCCTTGGCGACGCCGAAGTCGATCACCTTCGGGACGGGCGTCCCGTCGTGCTGGGTGACCAGGACGTTGGTCGGCTTCAAATCGCGGTGGATGACCCCCTTCTGGTGGGCGTGCTGTACCGCCCGGCAGACCAGGATGAACAGCTCAAGCCGCTCGGGGATCGAGAGCCGGGTCCGGTCGCAGTATTCGGTGATCGGGATGCCCTTGACCAACTCCATGACGAAGAAGGGCCGGCCCGCGTCGGTGGTACCGGCGTCGAGCACGCGGGCGATGTTCGGGTGGTCCATCAGGGCCAGCGCCTGCTGCTCGGCCTCGAAGCGGGCAATCACTTGGCGGGAGTCCATCCCCGGCTTGATGACCTTCAGGGCCACGCGGCGGCGGACCGGCTCGACCTGCTCGGCCATGTAGACGGTGCCCATGCCCCCCTCGCCGATCGCCTCGAGCAGCCTGTAGGGACCGATGACCGTTCCGGGCCGGGCCACCTCGTCGTCTGGGCACGTGGCCGCCTCGCCCGATCGATGCCTTTCCGTCTCCACCGAGCCCGGCATCGGCTCCTCCAGGAAGCTGCCCGCCCGGAAGTGGGCGTCGACCAGCTTCGCCACCCGACGATGCAGGTCGGCATCCTCGCCGCAGGCGTCGGCGAGGTAGTCCGCCCGATGCTCGGGCGAAGCGATCTCGATGGCGACACAGAAGATGGTATCGAGGCTCTGGGCCTTGGCGGGCATGCTCGGACCTCCCGTCGATGGACCTGCTCAACCTTCAGTGCGACATCCGCGGCGACTGGGGCTCATGACTCGCCCGATTTATTCCCCGAAGGGCCCTCGTCGCGATCGGTGAGGGCGTCGAAGAGCGAGGCGCGGGCCACAGCCCAGTCGCGCTTGGCTGTGGCCTCGGAGATGCCCAGGCAGGCGGCGGCCTGCTCCAGGGAGAGCCCGGCGAAGGTCCGGAGCTTGACTAACTCGGCCTTGCGCGGCTCTTCTCTGGCGAGTCGGCTCAGGGCCTCATCCAGGTCGAGCAGGTCCAACCGATCGGCCGGCTCAACGGCGAGGTCCACCTGGTCGATACGCCGCTGGTCGCCCCCGTACTTGAGCCGTCGCCTGCGGCGTGCGTTCTCGACGAGGATGCGGCGCATGGCCTCGGCCGCGGCGGCAAAGAAGTGGCCACGGCCGTTCCAGCAGCGATCACCGGCACCGTCGACCAGCCGGAGGTACGCCTCGTGCACCAACGCCGTGGCCTGGAGCGTCTGTCCCGACTTCTCCTGCTCCAGTCGGTTGGCGGCGAGCTTGCGCAGCTCTTCGTAGACCAGCGGCAACAACTGCTCCGCTGACCGGAGGTCACCGTCCTCGATCGCCGAGAGGAGGCGCGTCACGTCGTTCATGGGGAGGGGCCTCGGGGATGGGGCCGACGGTCGCGGCGGCTCCATCGAGACCGCGATCACCTGCTCCCCTGCCGATCGCCGGACGGCCGGATGACGTGTCGCCCCCAATCTATCCCGGCCATCAAGTTGTGTAGAGGATGCGATGGCCTCCGATTGGGGCGATGACCTGTTGACCCGAGGAGATCAGTCACGATCGAAGCCAGACGGCCGCTGCCACCGGCGACTGCGGCCCCGGCGTCCCCTTCCATCGGGTGTTTCGTTGAAAGCCCCGGATCGCCCGTGAGCGGCTTCCAGCCCGCCGCACGGCCTTGGTACGGGCCACTGAGGTGTCCTCGCGGGCCTCCGGGCAATCCTCTGGCCTCCGGCCCCACGCCATCCTACGCCCAGGTCGAAGCAGGGACTGGCGAGGTCCCGGGCCTGGGCCGGGTCCAGTTCCGGGTCGAACTCAACCGCGAGCGCCACGCCGCCCAGAGCAACCCAGGCTGCGACGGCGACCGGATCGGCGGCGTAGACGGCTTGTCGGAGGGCAGCATCCTCGAAAGGAGTCCGTGCCCAAGCCCTTCCGGGGCCCGAGGTCCTCGGCAGCGTAAGAGTCCAGGCCGTAGCCCTCGAAGGCATCGAGTCGAACGTCACCGTTGGCCTTCCGGTGAGAGCCAGTCACTACCACCTGACTACCACCTTGGGGGGCTCTACCACGCGAAAACGCTGGGAATCTTCCTCACCTGACAGACGCTTTTCAGGCTCGGTCGATGCCGGTAGAGTGGCCAGATGGCCCGCGGCGTGGCCTCGGACCGAGGGAGGCCCTCACTATGGCCGACGTTCCCGAACTTCTCTCGTCGATCGATCGCGGCGACCCGTACGCCGCCGACCGCCTGCTGCCCCTGGTCTACGACGAGCTCCGGAGGCTCGCCGCCGCCCGGCTATCGTGCGAGCCGCACGGCCAGTCGCTCCAGGCCACCGAGCTCGTCCACGAAGCGTACCTCCGCCTCGTCGGCCACGACCGCGACCGCCCCTTCAACGGCCGCGGTCACTTCTTCGCCGCCGCGGCGGAGGCGATGCGCCGCATCCTCGTCGACCGCGCCCGCAGGCGGCACCGCCTGAAGCGTGGTGGCGGTCGCAGCCGGATGCGCGTCGACCTCGAGGCCCTGCTCGTCGACCCGCCAGGCGACGAACTGCTCGCCCTCGACGAGGCCCTCGACGCCCTTGCCCGAGAGGATCCCAGGGCCGCCGCCTTGGTCAACCTCCGCGCCTTCGCCGGCCTGGGCCTCGCCGAAGCGGCCGAGGCGATGGGCCTCTCTCGACGCTCCGCCGATCGTGAGTGGGCCTACGCCCGCGCCTGGCTCGCCCACGCGCTCTCCGGGACCGACGTGGATCGCTCAACCGAATAACAAAATACGGCCCACTGGCGCATCTGGGCTTCAGACGGCGCATTGAGAGGCAAGTCCGGATGCGGGTGTGACATGACGGCCCCGTCCCTGAGGCACGCGGGCGGCCCGGGCCGTCGGCGCCGGAGTCGAGCATCCATGTCATGTTCGAGCGAAAGGTAGGTGTCCGATGGGTGGCCGGCCCGACGTCAAGGCCATCTTCAGCGCGGCCCTGGAACAGCCCGCCGGGCACGACCGAGCGGCCTACCTGACCAACGCCTGCGCCGGCGACGATGCGACGCGACGCCGGGTCGAGGAGCTGCTGGAGGCCCTGGAGCGGGCCAGCGAAGTGCTCGGCCCCTCCGAACGCCCCTCGTCCGACACCCCGGCCGGGTTCGACATCCCTACGAGTTCCTTCGAGCCGGCCTGGGCGGCCGGGCCGAAGGTCACTGCGGATGAGACGTCGTCCGCCTCCGCGGCCGACGCCCTGCCGCCCGGGACCGCGGTCCGCTACTTCGGCGACTACGAGATCCTCCGCGAACTGGGCCATGGTGGCATGGGGGTGGTCTATGAGGCCCGCCAGGTCTCCCTCAACCGCCCGGTGGCCCTGAAGATGATCCGCGCCGGCCTGCTGGCCGGCGACCACGAACTGCTCCGCTTCCGGAACGAGGCCGAGGCGGTGGCGTTGCTCGACCACCCGGGGATCGTGCCTGTCTACGAGGTCGGCGAGCACGAGGGGCAGCACTTCTTCAGCATGAAGCTCGTCCCCGGCGGTAGCCTCGTGCCCCTTCTGCCACGTTATCGGGACGACCCGAGGGGGGCGGCGCGCCTGGTGGTCCAGGCGGCCAAGGCGGTGGCGCACGCGCACATGCGCGGCATCCTGCACCGGGACCTCAAGCCGGCCAACCTGCTGGTTGATGCCGAGGGTTACCCGCATGTGACCGACTTCGGCCTGGCCCGTCGGATCGAGGCCGACACCGAGCTGACGGCCTCTGGGATGGTCCTGGGCACGCCGGCCTACATGGCCCCGGAGCAGGCGGCCGGGCGGCGAGGGTCGATTACGACCGCCACCGACGTCTACGGCCTGGGCACGGTGCTCTACGCCCTGCTGACGGGCCAGGCCCCGTTTGGCGGCGCCTCGGTCGTGGAGACGCTGGAGGCGGTGCGCAACGCCTCCCCGGAGTCGCCGCGTCAGCTCAATGCGGTCGTGCCACGCGACCTGGAGGTGATCTGCCTGAAGTGCCTCGAGAAGGATCCGAGGCGGCGGTACCCGACGGCCGCCGCGCTGGCCGAGGACCTGGGTCGGTACCTGGAGGGCCGACCGATCACGGCTCGACCGGTGGGGGCGGCGACTCGGATGTGGATGTGGTCACGCCGCAACCCGCGGCTTGCGGGCCTGGCGGCCTCGCTGGTGCTGGCACTGTTGGCCGGGACGATCACCTCGACCGCCTTCGCGCTTCGGGCACGCGCCGAGGCAAGGCGGGCGAACATTGAGGCGGCGCGGGCGAACGGCGAAAAGACACGGGCCCAGCAGCAGCGAGACAACGCCGAGCGACTCTTCTATGCCGCCGAGATCCAGTTGGCCAGCCGCGACTACGCGGCGTACGACCTCGCTCAGATGCGTTATCACCTCTCGAGCCTGGTGCCGAGCGGCCCCGATGCGGTCGATCACCGCGGCTTCGAGTGGTCTTACCTCCAGGCCGCCTGCCAGCAGGAGATCCGCGTCTTCCGCGGGCACGAGGGTCCGCTCAAGTCCCTGACATTCGCGCCTGACGGCCGCCGCCTTGCCACGTCCGGATATGACGGCACGGTACGGCTCCGGGACACCGCCACCGGTCGTGACCTGGCGGTCCTCCGTGGGCATGAGAGGTTGGTCAGCTCCCTGGCCTTCGCACCCGATGGACGCCGTCTGGCGACGTCGGGAAATGACGGTACGGTACGGTTATGGGATGCCGAGACCGGTGAGGAACTGACAGTCCTCCTCGGGCACGAGGGCATAGTTAACTCCCTGGCCTTCGCGGCCGACGGCCGCCGCCTTGCCACGTCCGGATATGACGGCACAGTACGGCTTTGGAATGCCGAGACCGGCCGTGAGCAGGCGATTCTCCTCGGGCACGAGGGCCCGGTCGGGAATATTGCCTTCGTACTCGACGGCCGCCGTCTGGCGACGTCGGGAAACGACGGTACGGTACGGTTATGGGATGCCGAGACCGGTGAGGAACTGGCAGTCCTCCTCGGGCACCAGGGCCTGGTCACGTGCCTGGCCGTCGCACCCGACGGTCGTCGGCTGGCGTCGGCGAGCAACGACGGAACGATACGCTTATGGGATGCCGAAAGCGGTGTGGAGTTTCCCTCCCTTCGCTATAACGGGAACCTGGTTACGTCCCTGTCCTTCGCACCCGACGGCCTCCGCCTGGCCACGGTGAGTCGAGACGGCAAGGACTGGACGATGGTTCCAGCCTGCACGGTGCGGATCTGGGACTCATGGTCTGGCCGAGAGCTGCTCAACCTCCGCGTCCACGAGGGCATAGTTTACTCCCTGGCCTTCGCGCCCGACGGGCGCCGCCTGGCTACGTCTGGATATGACGGCACGGTACGGCTCTGGGACGCCGAGACTGGCCGTGAGCAGGCCGTCCTCCGCGGGCACGAGGGCGGGGTTACATCCGTGGTATTCTCACCCGACGGCCGCCGCCTGGCGTCGGCAGGCGGCGACGGCACGGCGCGACTCTGGGACGCGGTCGCACCGGATGCATTGACCGTCCTCCGAGGACCAGGCGACCGCCTCCACTCCGTGGCGATTGCACCAGATGGTCAGCGGCTCGCGATGGCTGTCAATGACAACACAACCCGCCTCTGGGACCTCGAGACTGGCGTCGAGTTGGCCGTCCTCCGACATGAGGATACCGCCTGGCCGGTGGCGTTTTCACCTGACGGCAGACGCGTGGCGACGGCGAGCTTCGACGGCACGGCACGGCTCTGGGACGCCGAATCCGGCCGTGAATTGCGAGTCCTCCGTGGGCACGAAGGGAAGGTCGGGGCCGTTGCGTTCGCACCCGATGGCGACCGTCTGGTAACCGGTGGGGATGACGGGACGCTGCGGTTGTGGGAGATCAGTACGGGGCGTCAACTGGCCATTTTCGACGCACCCAAAGCGTTGATCTATTGCATCGCCTTCAGACGCGACGGGCGCCGGCTGGCCACAGCCGCTTCAGACGGGACGGCGCGGCTCTGGGACGCGAACACAGGTCGGCAACTCGCCGTGTTCCGAGGCCATGGGGGGCGTTCGGTCGACTCCGTGGACTTCGCACCGGACAATCGTCGGGTGGCATCCTCGGGCGCTGACGGCACAGTGCGAATCTGGGATGCGGAGACCGGACATGAGCTGGTCGTCCTTCGGGGACACAGGAGGACCTTCGTCAACTGGGTGGCGTTTTCACCTGACGGCAGACGCGTGGCGACGGCGAGCTTCGACGGCACGGCGCGGCTCTGGGACGCCGAGACCGGCCGCGAACTCTTCGTCTTCCATGGCCACGAAGGCGGGGTCGTGCACGTGCGCTTCTCGGCAGACGGGACACGGTTGGCGACGGCGGGCCACGACGGCACGGTGCGGATCTGGGATGCATCCCTAGTGACGGAGGAGGTCCGAGAACGGCGGGACGCTCTGAGCGTGGTCCGCTTCCTGATCGATCAGGCCGCGTCCGAGGACGAACTCCGCGACCTCATCAGCCGCGAGTCGACAATCTCCGAGTCGGTCCGCGCCCGGGCACTCGGCGAAGCAGGACGATTCTGGGAGACTCGGGTGCGGTCGCGGTCCGAAGCCGTGGTCGGTGCGTTGTTCGAAGCGGGATGCCTCCGGGCTGAGGTCCGCGAATCCCTCGGCAACGACCCGTCGCTCGCCCCCGAAGTGAAGGCTGAGGCCCTCTCCCGAGCGGAGGTCTGGAACTATTCCCCCAAGGTCCTCATCACGTCGAGCAGGCAAGTGGCCTGCCATCCTGATCGGGACCGGTCCGCCTACCTCGGTGCCTTTCGCCGGGCCGAGATTGCCTGCCGGCTCGAACCCGGTGACGGGAAGACGCTTAACACATTGGGCATCGCGCAGTTTCGTTGTGGCCTCGATCACGAGGCCCTGGAAACGCTCCAGCGGTCGAACGTGCTCAACGGCGGCGACAAGCCCATGGACCTCGCTTTCCTGGCAATGGCCAACTACCGACTCGGCCACCGCGATCGAGCTCGAGCCCTGCTGACGCAACTGCGCGATGTGATCAGGGATCAGAGCGAGCCTGCGACGAACGAGAACCTGAATTTCCTCCGCGAGGCCGAGTCCCTGATCCTCGGCGACCCCCGCCTGCCCGGGCTTCACGACCTCTTCGCGCCGGGACCACCGGCTCGCACGCCCTGACGATCGACAGGGCTCTCCTCCAACAGGCATCCGGTTGCGCGAATCCAGACGGGTCCGATGAAACAAGTACTTAAAGAAAATATCAATACTTCTGGCGCACCGACCGCGCAGACGGCGCATTGGGGGTGAGCACGGCTCTCGGCACGGGCAAGCGGTGACCCGAGGAGGGTCGTCGTGACGTCCCCCGGGAGACGATGGCTCGCAACGCGTGAGGATGGGTTACACCCTCCCATGCGTTCTCCGTCCCGTGCTCTAGGTGCCTCCGTGAACCCATTGTGTCGAGTCCTGTCACCGAGGAGGATGATTCATGTTCCCTGTCCCTCGCTCTCTGCGAGTCTGTATCGCTCTCGCGACCTTCTGGGCCGCGTCCCTCGTCACGATCTCGACTGCATCCGCCCGCTCGGATGCGAACTCACAGGTCGTCCCGTTCCATGCCCAGTTCCGCGGCCACAGCTACGCGGAGTGGCTCACTCAACAATGGTAGTGGGCGTTCTCGCTTCCGGTGGATCAGCATCCCCTGTTCGGCAACGCGGACTGCAGCGAAGGCCAGTCAGGGAAGGTCTGGTTCCTGAGCGGGACCCTCGAGACGGTCGTCATCGCGCCGGGCGTGATCCTCGGCGAGGTCGATCGCGACTGCGTGATCCCGTCCGACACGGCACTTTTCCGAACCCGCGGACGGGATCGTTCGATTGGCCAGTCTGTTCTCGATCGAGCATTTTTTCGCAGCAATCTGGACGGTAGCCTCTTTTCGGCAAATCTGTGGATTTTTGTGCGATTCCGACGGGGCCCAATAACATCCGTCCTTGGCAGTTCCGCTCGTCAGGACCTCTCGGCGGTGGCCCCTCGAGGACGCGACGTCCAGTCGCCTCGGCTTCGGCTCGCTCGGGTCGCCCGACTCCTATGCTCGCACCGCAGCAGATCCGGCCGCCCGCGGTGCCTCCCGGCATCATCACATCGGCACTCGGTGGGTCGTTGAGCTTTCGCGTCAGGCGGCTCACATTCCTGCGTGAGATATCAGCTGCTCACCATCACACCAATCACACACATCCACATTTGGCCTTGAAAAGATCGGAGGGCTCAAGTGAATCAACGCGTTATTACCCGTCGTGCGTTCCACTGCTTGACGGGCCTATCGGGCGCCGGATTGGTATCCGGCAGGCTGCTTGCCGTAACGGGATCGGACGAGAACCCACCTTGGTTCGAAGCCACAATTCCCCAGTTGCAGACATTGATGTCTTCCGGCCGCCTCTCCAGCCGGGAGCTGACTCGGGCGTATCTGCAAAGGATCGATCGGCTCAACCCACTCCTGGGAGCGGTCATTGAAACCAATCCCAACGCCATCGCCATCGCGGCACAACGCGATGCCGAACGCCGGGCCGGGATAGTCCGCGGCCCGATGCACGGGATTCCGGTCCTGTTGAAGGACAACATCGCCACCGACGACAGCATGCAGACGACGGCAGGATCCGTGGTGTTGCTCAACAGCCGGGTCCCCGCTGACTCGCCGATGGTCGCCCGGCTGCGTGAGGCCGGCGCCGTCATCCTTGGCAAGGCGAATCTGTCGGAATGGGCGAACTTCCGGGGGTTCGGGTCGATCAGCGGATGGAGCGCACGCGGAGGCTTCAGCCGCAACCCCTACCTCCTGAATTATTTTCCGGCAGGATCCAGTTCCGGCTCGGCGATCTCCGCGGCGGCCAATCTTTGCTCGTGCGCGGTCGGGACCGAGACCAGCGGCTCCATCACCACCCCTGCCTCTTACAATCACACCGTCGGCATCAAACCCACAGTCGGCCTGATCTCCCAGTCCGGCATCATCCCCATCTCGAACACTCAGGACACCGCGGGCCCGATGACCAGGACGGTCACCGATGCGGCGATCCTCCTCGGGGCCATGCAATCCCCGTGGGGTTCGGTGGACCCGGATTCCGTTCCGAATGACTACACGGCCTTCCTCGATCCCGACGCCCTCCAGGGAGCTCGCATCGGGATTGATCGGAAGTACTTCAGCCCGGGTTTCGGCGATCCGGCGATTGCCGATGCAGTGGAGACTGCCATCACTGTGATGGGAAGTCTCGGCGCCACGTTCGAAGACACGGACTCCGGCGACATCGATGCGCTGTTCTCAGCGGATGACTTCTTGATCGTTCTTCTCTACGAATTCCGGGTCCAGATGGCCAACTACCTCGGAAGGTTGAAGCATACGGCCGCGAGGAACCTGGCCGACCTGATCCGCCTGAACCAGATTCGCTGCCCGCAGGAGATGAAGTACTTCGGGCAGGAACTGTTCGAATTAGCGATCACCTTCCCGCCCGCCCTGGACAAAGCGGTGTATCAGGCGTCGCGCCAGTTCACCTGGTCTGTCACTCGTACCAACGGCATCGACAAAGCGCTCCAGGAGCAAAATCTCGATGCCATCATTGCCCCCGGCACCGGTCCCGCCGTCATTATGCCTGCCGTAGCCGGCTACCCCAGTCTCGCGCTCCCGCTCAGCATCCTGCCCGACGGCCGGCCCGCCGGCATGTACTTCTATTCGGGATTCCTGCAGGAGCCCAAGCTAATCTCCCTGGCCTACGCCCTGGAGCAGGCTCTCCCGCCCCGTGCAACACCCATGTTCCTCAATTCCATCCCGCCCGAACCGCCGGACGCAGGAATCTGCGCCGGGTTCCCGAAGAACACTCCCGGCCAGGGCTCTGGCATAGGCATGCGCCGCGGCCAAATCCTCAAACAGATGTCCCAACTCTAAGCTCGACAGCTGCCGAATCCGAGGGTCCGCCCTGGCGGTAACCTGAGAGGTTGCTGACGCTCCCCTGGTCACCGCCGAGGACGGGCCCACCATGATCCTTCCACCCGAGGCCCTAACGCCTGGCTCTGGGGAGATGACGATTCTGTTCCCTCAATGAGGTCTATTGCTAATGTTTGAACGCATTCGTGATCTTTGGGAACGCCGCGAATCGGGGTCGCGTGGCCGATCGCGGGCGGGCCGATGCGTCCGCGTGAGCATCCTGACCCCGGGATGGTGTGTGGCCATCCTGGTCGTCATTTTGGCCGTCATCGGGATCGAGGATGGCCTCGATCGGCCGGGCTCGGGACGCCAGGACCGCCAGATCCTCGGGCAGAGTGAACGGCCGATCCGCAAGGTCGCCTTCACGCCGGACGAGACGGAGGTGGCAGCGCTGGAGGTGAACGGCCGGCTGACGTTCTGGGAGGCCGAGGGCGGGGGCTCCTGGACCTCGATCGGTGACGACGGACTGCACATCTGGAGCTTCGCCTTCGACCCTGAGGGAGATACGGTCGCCCTGGGGGCCCTCGACGGCTCGATCCGGTTCAAGGACCTGCGAACTGGCCAGGACTGCGGCCGCATCACGCTGGATCGGGAGATCGTTCAGGTCCTGGCCTTCTCGCCCGACGGCCGCCACATTGCCTCAGGCCACGAGAACGGTCGCCTCACGGTCTGGGAGGTGGGAACTGGTGTGCTGTTGCTGGACCTCGACGCCCACCGAAGTTCGGTCACAGCCCTGGCCTTCTCCCCCAACCGCCGATGGCTCGCCTCGGCCGGGGCCGACGGCAGGGTGAATCTCTGGGACGCAGAGACGGGCGTTCTGGTGGCCTCAACCTCTTGCAAGCCTGGCCGCCTCACGCCATTGGTCTTCTCGGCCGATAGCATGAGCCTCAGTTGGGCGAGCCTGTACGGGAGGGCCGTCCAGAGGTGGGACCTCGGCCCTGGCGGAGGCGTGCGGACCGCGCGTTGCCCGGTCGAGGAGATGGTCCCGACGGCCAATGGCCGATCACTTCTGGTCCGGGTCGATCAGGAACGTGTCTGGCAGCTTGATGCCGAGACGCTCCGCATCGAGCGCCGGCACCGGTTCCCCGGACGCATCCTCTCTGCGATGGCCGTCTCGAACGACGGGACCCACCTCGCCCTGGGAGGATTGCGCACCGTGGAGATGCACCATCTTGAGTCTCTCTCGGGCAGAGCCACCACCGAATGAACCCGCTGAAGCGATGGAGCAACTGGACCGCTGGCCCGCGGAGGACCACCCCTCTTCATCGGGAGTACTGGTCGGTCCGGGGGCTCATAGGGACCGCCCCAACGGCCTGTACCACCGGGTCCGGACGGGCCCTGCACCTCGGGGGGATGAGGCGTGATCTCGCGGAGCCTGCCCGCCAAGGAATCGTACGGCAAGGAAACTCAAGCCACCTGATCGGTACGGAGCCCGGCCAGCAGCTGCTCTCGTCGAGCCCAACTCCAATCGGGTGCGTCTGCCGACTGCAAAGGCGCAGTCCAGCCGACGGAAGTCTCCTCGGGGTGGCGGTTGACGCACCGAATCTCCCGGCAGGCAGGCTGCCGTCCAGCGACGCTGGACGCATCAGGGTTAGCGAGAAAGCGCAAGTAAAGCGCTTTCGGAGTCCAAAGGCACGGGGACACGCGATAGACCGAGGAGGAACGGACACAGCCGAACGTTGGTTTTTATGTTTGCTTTCCCAAGGTCCTCCTCCGCCCCGACCATGCCTGTAATCCCCTGGCCGACCTACAAGGAGGATGGCCCGTCGCATCTCCCCGCCGACGCTTTCAATATCCTCTACGCCTTCACGGCTCAGGACCTGCCTGCCCGGGTCGCTGCCCTCTCTCCCCCGTACCCTGTCCTCGCTGGTCGCCGCGACCCGGCGGACGACTGCATAGACTGGCGGGAGCCGGTTGGCTGATCGTCGGCCCGGACCGTTCCGCGAGCTTCGAGCCGAGCGAGTGAACGGCCCCGATCGCCCTATCCCGACCCGGCCCTCGGCCTCCCGATCCATCGGGAGTCGGGGGCAGTTTCGTTGATGGGCGAGCACTACCACTTCCTACCACTCTGTCCGTTGCATACTGCGGAATAACGGGGAAAAACGCGCTCCGATGATGCGCCTTGCGAAGCAGGGTCGTCCTCGGTAAGGTGTTGCAGGGCCGGGGTTTACCAGCGTCCACCCTGGCCAATCCGGACGGCCTCCGGAGCTAAAGGTTGCAGGTTCAAATCCTGCCGGGCATACTTTTCGTAAGTGTTTTCTGAAAAACAAGTGGTTCTCCTGTTTGCAACGGACGGCATGGTTTCGAGTCTCCCGGAATGCCGGCAATCGACCGGACGGGAGCGAAAGAGCGGCTGTCCGGTTGTTGGGGTTCAATCGCAAGCGGTCGTCAGGTGGGGTGACTGACAACCCGCGATTCCCGCAGTGAAGCTCGGCTCGATGCCGTGGTGGGGGAGGGGTTCAAGAACCGAACCATCGCGTTCGAGGATGCAGAGCGTCGTTCAACGGGACGCGAGGTGTTCGCGACGGTCTGCGTCCGTGCCCAGTCGAAGAAAACCGGCAACTCGGTGGGCCTGTCAAGTTGGGGGATCGGCTCCAACGGCAGCGCTTCCGCGAGTTGGTGGCCGATCGCAACAGAACGACCTCAAGGGAAGGGGCGTTCGCCCACCGTCGCTTGCCGGAGCCTTCGGAGGCTTCCCAAACGGGGCGTGTCGCGGGAACGGCTCGGGGTGCTGATGAGCGGGCGCTTGGGGAAGCACTGCCGTACCATGTGAACCGAATCTTCGCTCGGGCGACTGAGTGTTCCGGGGCGCGATGTTCGCCCGAGGACAATTCACACTCGTCCAGGTGGTTCATGGCCATGACGATCACGATTCTGACGGTCGGCACGATGGGGGATGTGCGGCCGTTTGTGGCGCTGGGGCTTGGCCTGAAGCGGGCCGGCCACACGGTGATCCTGGCCACGGGAACCAATTTTGAAGGGTTCGTCACCAGCCACGGGCTGTCCTTCGCCCCCATGAGGGCCGACTTCCTCGCGCTTGTGCAGTCGGACGAGGGGAAGGAATTGCTCCGGGGGAGCCCCATTGCCGCCTTCCGGGCGCTCCGGACGACCATGCCGCCGCTCGTTCGGCAGATTCTCGACGACTCCTGGGCGGCCGCTCAGGGAGCCGACTGCCTGATCTTTCACCCGAAGGTCCTGGGCGGCTGGGATATCGCCGCCGCGCTCGGCATTCCCGCGTTCGAATCACTGTATTTGCCGATGATCTCGCCTACCCGGCGCTTTCCGTTTCCGATACTGCCGGTCAGGAACCTTGGCGGCGGACTGAACCGACTGAGCTATGATCTGTACGACCTGATGACCCTTCCACTGCGGGGCACGGTCGATCGCTGGCGCGTTGAAGCGCTCGGACAGCCCGCTCGATCCCGATCCGACCCGACTCGTGAGTCACCCAGGCCGGTACTGTATTGCTTCAGCCCAAGTGTGATCGAGCCACCGGATGACTGGCCCGCATCGGTCTCCACCACCGGGTTCTGGTTCCTGGACGAGCCCGAATCCACCCCGTCTCCCGATCTCGTCGCGTTCCTCGAATCCGGTCCCCCGCCCGTTTATGTGGGGTTCGGGAGCATGGCGAGCCATGACCCCGAGGAGGTTTCGCGCGTGGTCGTCGAGGCGATCCGAAGCTCGGGGCATCGAGGACTCCTGGCGACCGGATGGGGAGGGGTTGGTCCCGTCGATGCCTCCGACGACCTTTTCTGCGTGGACGCAGTGCCGCACGACTGGCTCTTTCCCCGGATGGCAGCCGTCGTGCATCACGGAGGGGCCGGAACGACCGCGGCCGGTCTCCGGTCCGGCCGGCCGACGGTCATCTGCCCGTTCACCGCCGATCAGCCTTACTGGGGCCGCGTTGTCGCCGACCTCGGGGTCGGCCCCCGAGCGATTCCTCAACGTCGGCTGACGTCTAAACGTCTTGCTCGGGCGATCGAACAGGCAACCAACGACGATACCATGCGCCGTCGAGCCGAACACCTGGGGGAACGCATCCGGACGGAAGATGGTGTCGCCCGAGCGGTCGAGGTCATCGAATCGACCGTCAGCCGTTCCCGAGCGGGCTGATGGTCCGCTCGAGGGATCGGAATACCCCAAGGCTGTCGGGATCGTCGGTTTCGAATCGTCCGTTCGTTTAAAGAATCAGAATACGCGTGAACGATCATGGTCAGGCTCGACCGCTTCGGCCAGGGATGCCGCTCGGGCTTCGAGACACTTCGGACAGGACCAGGGAGCGGGGGTTTTGACGGGCTTCGGGCTTCGTTTGTGGCACGAGGCGCAGCGATACCGCTTCCCTTTCACCGTCGTTTTCGGACGGTTTCGCTTGCCGGATTGGGGGATGCACTTGGACATCGGAATGCCTCCGCTGACCTGCGATGGGACCACTCCTTATCAGACGTCGTCACCGAGCCGAAGGTTCAGTTGATGATCGATCAGAACAACCATAACTGATCGGACTCCGCGGTCGGACTTCGAAAGCGGGAGGAGTCGTGCGGGGGCAAGCCGCCATCGAGACCATACTTGCGAGCGAAGAGGCGAAAGACGTCGCCGATCCGCCTGGCCATCTCCCCTTCGCCCCGCATGCGCTTGCCGAATTCGACTGAATTGAGTCGCCCATCGCGCATCGTTCGGATCCGCTGCTCGACTTTTGCTTGCCTTCCCGGCTGTTCACGACCAAGCCACTCCTGGAAAATGGGGGCCACCGCCAGGGGCAACCGAAGAATCTGGAATCCTGCATCCGTCGCTCCCGATTCGCGAGCGGATTGGAGGATTGCTGGGATTTCCGAGTCGTTCAGGCCGGGGATCACCGGGGCGATCAGCACCCTCACGGGCACTCCCAACTCCGACAACGCTCGGATCGCCCGGAGCCGGGCCGAGGGGATGCTCGTCCTTGGTTCCATGGACCGACTGAGATCAGCCTGAAGTGTTGTCATGCTTACGTTGACATGAACCAGATTTTCCGAGGCCATCACCTCCAGCAACTCACGATCGCGGAGGATCAGGGCGTTCTTGGTGATGATCGAAACCGGTTGCCTGAACTCGGCCATGACTTCCAGGCAGCGCCGGGTGATCCGAAACCGACGTTCGCCCGGCTGGTAGGGGTCGGTGACCCCGGACATCACAATCGGCTCGGGCACCCAGCCCGGCCTCGACAGAAACGCTCGCAGGAGGTCCGGAGCGTCCTCCTTGACGAGAATCTTCGCTTCGAAATCGAGCCCGGCATCCCATCCCAGGTACTCGTGCGTCGGTCGGGCATAGCAATAAGAGCAACCGTGCTGGCATCCCCGGTAGGGGTTGAGGCTGTACGTAAACGGAATGTCTGGGCTGTCGTTTCTGGAAACCACGCTGCGCGAGTGGTCGGGAAGGTATTCGGTCGGCAGGTTGCGGAGCGCGACAAGGTGTTCGTCCAGCCCCTCGGGATCGGATTCGAGCTGCTCAAAATCATCCTCGTACGACGGGCCTCCAAACCGGTTCGCCGGCCGGATCTGGGAACCTCGCCCTCGGGCCGTCCGATCCGCCTTCCTCGACATGGCAAAGCCTCCGCGGGACGAAATGTGTTCGCCTGTATCGTACCATGGTTCGAGATGGTACGAGAGCATTGCGCCGGAAATCAGGGCTCCTCAGTCCGTCTCGGAGGATCAGCACCAACCCGGTGGGCTCTGGATACCCTCTCGTCCACAGGAGAGACTCATCAGCATGGCAGGAACGCCGAAGAACCGGTCCCGGCTCCCGGACTCATCCGGTGCTCCGGGGCCGATCCCAACGGTTTGACGAGGCAGCCATGGCAACAGACGACGAACGCAAGCGAGCCCTGAAGGCGTTCAAAAAGCGCCTGAAACTGACCCGGCTCGACGACGAATCAGGCCTGAGCCGAGGCGGCGGCAAGCGATCGGGGATCACCGGAATCACACCCCCGCCTGGATATCCAGCCGAGGTCTGGGAAGAGCTTGTCGCCCTGGGTAAGTTGAAGCGAGACATGGGGGGAACCTACGCCCTGAACGAAGGAGCCTGATCGAAACGGCGTCGCTCCTCGATCCACCAGGCATTCGTCGCTCCAGAGAGTTCTTGTCCATTCTGAATCACTTCTGGATTGAATCACCTGAGAGTCCTCGATGACCCCACCACACCAACGTTCTCTGTTCCCGGTGTTGATCCTCCTGTGCTGGGCGTTGCCGTCGTCGGCCTGTGTGGTCGACGATCCCCCTCGATCCCGAACCGTGGTTTTGACCTACCAGGCCACAGTCCGAGGCATTCCTGAAGCAGCCGAGGTTCTGGACCTCTGGCTTCCCGTGCCGCAGGACGACGCGAACCAGACCATCCATCGGTTGACCATCGATGCTCCGGGCGCCGTGAGCCTCTCACGAGAGCGGACGTTCGGCAACCGAATGCTCCACCTGCGACGCGAGCGACCGGAAACCGAAGTCGCCGTGACCCCGACGATCGTCGCGACCCGCCAGGAAGCCCGAGGCAGACCCACCCCTCCAGGCCGAGCGGAACGATCGCGTCTCCTGGCCCCCGAACCCCTGGTGCCCGTCGACGGTCTGATTCGACAACGTGCCATCGCGGCAACCAGGGGGCTTAAGGATGACACCACCAAAGCCCGAGCGATCTATGACTCGGTCCTCAGCTCCATGACCTATGACAAATCCGGCTCGGGCTGGGGGCGGGGCGATGCACGCTTCGCGTGCGAGGTGGGGAAGGGGAATTGCACCGATTTTCATGCACTGCTCATTGGAATGGCTCGTTCCTCGGGCATCCCGGCGCAATTTGCCATCGGTCTCTCGATCCCCGAAGCGACCACAGAAGGCTCGATCTCCGGTTACCATTGCTGGGCGGAGCTCTATGTCGAAAGTTCGGGTTGGGTGCCGGTCGATGCCAGTGAGGCTGAGAAGAATCCCTCAAAACGCGACTATTTCTTTGGACATCACGACCAGCACCGACTGGAATTCAGTCGAGGCCGAAACCTGACGCTCGCTCCTTCTCAGCAAGGACCACCCTTGAACTTCTTCATCCATCCATACGCTGAGCTTGACAGCACGCCGTATCCGAAGGTCGACCTGAACGTGACGTTTCAGAACGTAGAAGAGGGCGAACATCCCTCGGTCATCCCTTCCGAGACGGGACGACCATGACCACGATCGAAGCCGTTGCGGTCGTGTTTGGGCTGCTGAGCGTCGGGTTCACGATCCGTCAGAGCATCTGGTGTTGGCCCACGGGATTAATTCAAGTCTTTCTGTACCTTTTGATTTTCTATGAGGTTAAACTCTACTCGGATCTGATTCTTCACGTCATTTACGTGATGCTTCAGGGGTATGGCTGGTATCATTGGCTTCATGGTGGCACCGATTCCGGGAGGTTGGCGGTCTCTCGATTGAGCCATTACGGGTTGGTTGGCTGGATCGTGGTTGTGATCGCAGGGACGGGCGTGTGGGGCTTTGTCATGGCCTCGTATACCGATGCCAGCCTTCCATTCTGGGACGCCTTCACCACCGTGGCGAGCCTCGTCGCTCAATGGTTGATGACAAGAAAACGGCTTGAGTCCTGGCTCGTTTGGATCGCTGTGGATGTCGTTGCAATCGGTGTTTACCTCAGCAAGGCGCTTGTCCTCACCTCGGTGCTCTACGCGGTCTTTTTGGTCATGGCGGTGATGGGGTTGCTCGCCTGGAAGAACTCGATGGCCGTCCGATCAAAGGGATGAGAGCCCTGATGAAGACCGGATTAACCCTGGGAAAATTTGCTCCCCTTCACCTGGGACATCAACGGGTGATTGATCGGGCGCTCGCTCAAACCGATCACCTGATCGTGATTGTCTACGACGCTCCCGAGACGACAACCGTTCCCCTCCCCGTGCGCGCCGGATGGATTCGAACCCTCTATCCTACCGTCGAAGTGCTTGAGGCGTGGGATGGGCCAACGATCGTCGGCAGCACGCCCGAGATCATGGAGAGGCACGACGACTACCTCCGCAAGATTCTCGACGGACGGACGATTACCCATTTCTTTTCAAGTGAATTCTACGGAGAGCATGTCAGCAAGGCGCTGGGCGCCGTGGACTGTCGCGTGGACGAAACCCGAACCGGAGTGCCAATCTCCGGAACGGCCATCCGAACGAATCCGTTCACGCACCGGCAGTTCCTCTCCCCCGAGGTCTACCGTGACCTCGTGACCAGGGTGGCCTTCCTCGGCGCACCGTCCACGGGGAAGACTACGATCGCCAAGGCGCTTGCGCATACGTTCAAAACCTGTTGGATGCCCGAGTACGGGCGATCGTACTGGGAAACCCATCAGCAGGATCGGCGGCTCTCTCCTGAGCAACTGGTAGAGATTGCCGAGGGACACCTTCTGCGTGAGGAGACACTCATCCTTGACGCCAACCGATTCCTCTTCGTCGACACCAACGTGACGACTACGTTCATGTTCGCTCGCTGGTATCACGGAAGGGTTCACCCCCGATTGGCCCAAATGGCCGACGAAAGCACAAGGCGATACGACCTCGTATTCCTCTGTGACGATGACATCCCTTATGACGACACCTGGGATCGGTCTGGGTTTGCGAACAGGACGATCTTCCAGAAACAAACCCGAGCAGACCTCCTGAGCCGGCACATTCCCTTCCTCACCCTGAGTGGCACGCTCGACGCTCGGATCGAGAAGGTCTCTCGAATCCTGGAAGGGTTCGACAAATACGCATCCCTCGGAGATCTCCTCAGAGGCCCAGAGGCACCGAGGACGTGAGGAAAGGGCGTTTCTGCCCCGTCCTTCCCGTCGGGGTCACGAGTCCATCCCACAAGGAAGAACTCTTTATCGCACAAACCAGACGTGTTGAATCTTCCCGCCCTTGACCTCATAAATCGCCACGGCGCTGAATTCACGTCCCTGAGCCGTACCCTGTTCGTGATCAATGACGTAATCACCCTGCACGATCCGTTGTGTGATCTCCGCGTGCAGATCAGGCGTTCGGTCAAATAACGCTCCGTACCGAGTCCGCATCGCATCAATGCCGGTTGAGAGTAGTTCATCAGGAAAATTTGAGAGAATGACCGTCTCGGCATAGGTTGCGAGAAAGTCGTTGAGGTCGCGTCGATTGTAGGCCTCAAGCTGTTGCTGAACGATCCGCTCCGCATCGTTTGGCGCATGAGACGGTTCATCCCGTGCCGCCCAGCCATTGACCGAAACCAAGGCGATCGCCGTGATGATCACTCCACAGCACAGAAGTACTTCCCGATAACGGCGACGCATCACCACCTCCTCTCCGAAATGGATCGCTCGAAACTCCACCACGGTTTTCTCACCAGCCCCGACGGCTTGCCGGAGCCGACCTCGCCGACACTTTGTGCCAGGTCAAGGGCCCAGGACCGCTTTTGATGACGTGGCCGCGAGAAGACCCCCTGAGATGATCAGGAGACTCGCGAGAAGGAGACGCCCCCAATGCACCTCACGCCACTCTGCCAGGACAATCAGTCCGATGAACACCGCAATGAGCGTGTTCATATTATAGAGAGGGACCAGTTGGCTGATCTGCCCTCCAAACCGCTGCAAGGCAATGGCAATGCACCCAACCCCCGCCGCCCAAAACACACCAAAGACGGCAGTATAGGCCGCACTTCTTCGACTAATGGCGATCTCCTGATCAACGAGTGTCAGGAATCCTCCAATCGTCAGTACCGCCAGGCCCGTGATGACGAGATACGGCCCGGTGCCGATGCCGGTCCGGGCGCACGCCTTCTGCATCACCCCAGAGACACCGAACAGTACGGCGGGCAGAAGACCACCGATCAGCAACGCCAGCGTCGAGTGTTTCAACAACCTTGTCCTTGATCAGTGAAAGATAATCTGTCAGGGTCGAGGAGACCGTCATTCGTTTGAATTGTTCGAAGATGCCTTGTTCACGAGAATTCGCAGATCGAATTGCTGAGAAATCTCCTCTCCTTCTCGAACATCATCCTCAGTGAATCGGGCCATCAGAATTTCTCGTTCCTTTTGGCGCGAGAAATCATAAATAAGATAAACCGTTCCGTCCTCTCCCTCGACGCCATCGGGATACGAAACTCCGGTCCGCTCGTCGAGCAGCAGCCCTGCCGACCAGGTCTTGCCTTCGTCCTCGGAAAGAAAGGCGGTCAGGTGGGATCGCCTGGTTGGCTCGTCGATTGGGCCGTGCTTGACCAGCAACAGATTCCCTGAGTCAAGCCGTCGAACAAAGAACCGAGCGGAGGGATGAGCAATACCCGACGGCTCAAGATCGGTCCAGGTCCGCCCCCGATCGGTCGAGACACTCTCACCGATTCCGTAGTTGGTGCGGGCGAGCATCCAGAGCGAACCGTCCGCACGTTCCACAATCATGTGCTCATCAAATGACCTCACCTTCTGGGGAACATTGCAACCGCCTCGGACAGACCAGGTCTTCCCCCGATCGGTGGAAACAACCATTCGGGCGCTGTGATCCGTCTCCCTCCAGGTCGACGCAGGAAGGCACCATTCGCCAGTCGAGAGGACGGTCGGCTTCCCCATCATCACGCCGTCGGTCAAACGTTGGGGAACGGACCAGTGGGCATCTTCGTCGTCTGGATTCTCACTGACCATCGCCCAGACTCCCCCAAGGCTCGCCGCGTGCCCTATGGCCTGGGCCCAGAAGACCCACATCCGGCCCTCGGGATCACGCCACATCTGAGGGTCGAATGCCCGAACAGGACCATCGCCATCGGGATCAACAATCATCTGCTCTTGAGACCACGTGATTCCATCATCATCACTGGTGACTAGAATGACATAGTTATTCTGATCCTCCCCAGGAGTTGGTCCCCCGTACCAGGTTGCCCAGAGCCTTCCGCCCCGGCTTCGGGCGAGACTCGGAATTCCTTGAAACTGTCGCGTCGCGCCCGAGTATTCCGGTCCCGGATCAGTGATGACCTTTGGTGGTTGAAGGAATGCCTGGGCATCCTCGTCGTCGAGCCAGGCAGGCAACTCGCCATCTCCCGTACGTTCTCCTTCGAGAATCCATGAGAGGTTAAACCGCGCAAGCGTTCCTCCCACATATTGAGCGGTCTCGGTTCCGTGCTCGTAGAGCAGGTATAACCAGCCTTCACTCGGTGTTCCAGGGCGACCGGCGGCGAGCGACGAGTAGGCACTCTGAGCGTCATGAACACGCCGCTTGACGGGCCAGGTCGTCCCGCCATCGAAACTGGCCCACACCGTCAGACGGACCCGTTCATGCCCGTCGTGATCGGCGTTACTATAAATGAGGATATCCCGATCATGAACCGGAAGCCGTGTGAATCCGGACATCATGCCGAAATGGGCGTTGTAGTTGGCCCCTCGACGCTCTTCGCCTCGGTATCGAGGGCCATCAGGGACGACGGGGGAGGAGAACGGCTCGGACCAGGTTTGCCCACCGTCATCGCTTCGTGCAAAGACCCGATCGGCCTGGAACGGTTCATCGCTTGGAAAAAAACTCCGGCGAGCGCTATAGATTAACTGACCGTCAGAGCGTTCCAGTAAGGCTCCCTCGCCTGTCCCTCTCAGGGGAAACGACTCGCTGGCATGCCAGGTCCGACCGCCATCATCGCTGTAGATCGCTGTGGCGTAACGCTCGGGGGAAGGCTGATAGACCCTGGCCGGCCGGATCAATCGGCCCGCGTTAGGACCATGGACGAGAGTTATTCCATGTTCGCACATGTGAAGTGAAGGCACATAGCCCTGGCTGTCCTTCAGGAAGGTTGCCTCGCTCGCGATCCACGACACTCCCTGGTCATCGCTTCGGTAAACGGTGCGAGGGGCGGTGGAGCCATCTCTCGCAGGGTGTTCTGGATGAACGAACAGCAGCATGTCTCCGGTCCGCTCATCGACCAGGGCTCCCCCACCGTGGATCCCTTCCGCCACGTCTATTTCCGGCCCCCACGAAAGTCCCCCATCCTCACTCCGACGCACTCGGATCTGCCGACTCCCCCAGGTTGCCACAACGGTTCCATCACGACCCACAATCAGATTCGGGAAGCGCTCGTTGTCGAATAGGATCTGTCGATCGAATCGAGACGCACCAAGCAATGGCTCTAGTGCCCCGTCGTACCCCAGATCCTCGGCCCCCTCCATCTGACCAGAAAATCCAAGCATCAACACAAAACAAACCCAAAGGGCTTGGCGGTTTCGAGGCAAATAGCTCGGCATCGGAGCGCTCCTGAGACGAGTCTGAATCCTGGGAGGGATCTGCATTGGGTTCACTGATCGGATTTGTGCAAAGGCTCATGAATGTTGGAAACACGATCCAGGTCTTCGAGGCGAACCTCCAACAGTTCGACGCTCTGTTTTCCACCCGAGAATGCGATCAGAAGCCGGCCATCATGCTCAAGCACGTACGGATAATCCACCTGCCGACCGCCGATCAGCCGGCCGAGCTTTGTGAACACCATGCCATCCTCGCTGATGGCCAGAGTCAGCGGATCTCGTTGCTTCGGGTTTGCGTTGGAGACGAGCACATAGCGGCCGTCGCTCAATCGAATTCCATGAAGTTTGGAGGTCGCGTCGGGAAAATTGGTCCGAACCGGACGGCTCCAGGTCGTTCCGTTGTCGGTCGAGAAGGCGCGGTAAAGGAAACCACCCCGGCGATTGTCGCGGAACAACGCCATCACGTTCTGATCCGGCAAGACCCACCAAAGCGGTTCCTCGGCGGCAAGTTCGCTGCTTGATCCGAGGACCGGAAACGTCTCCCAGTCGTTCAGTCCAACGACGCCGCCTCTCAGGAAAAAGACTCCCGTCTCACGGTAGTTGTGCGGACGTCGCGACATCAACCATTCCCCCGTCGGTAATTGCTTGGGTGGAAAGTTGTTGATCGTATCGTCGGCAATGATCCCGACATGCTCCCAGCGATCATCCTCCGGGACCAGTCGAAAGGCATGAAGTGCGAGGCTCGGTCCGAAGAATCCGGCCGCTTCATCCAGCGAGGCAAGCGCGTACAACTCGTCGCCTCGTGGCCAGAACCCTCGCGCGATCCATCGATAACCCTCAGCGCTTCGGGTTCCATAATGGGGCGACGAGGGACCAGACTCCGGCGGCTCCGGCGTGAGATCTCGCGGCGCACTCCAGGACCGACCGTCACAACTCGTGGCAAATTTCACCCGCTGACCCACGCGATCCTCGACCCCTGGGCCATCACTCCACATCAGCCAGAACTGGCCCTGATGGAGTGCTAGATAATTATGTTGATTCACCCCATTATTGGCGCGAACGTCGCTCACAACCACGTAATTGCTCGGAATCAGAGGCAACCCGTTAAAATCAATCGTGTGAGGATCGTCCGGAACCCAGTCGCCGGCGAGCATCACCGGAGATGTCGGGTTCGAGGCCGGGTGAGGGGGAGGCAATTGCCGTTCGTCCCCCCCGATGACCAACCACACCCATCCGGCAGCGATCCCAAGACTCAATAAACCGTGCGACATGACTCGTTCGATCCACGTTTGATTCCAGAAGGAGATGGCCCTGCGTCGATGGAACCCGAAGCCCCGGGTTGACCGAGTTCCCGATCCGATCACGACCGCTGCCACCCTCTCGGAAAATCACTTTCCAATCCAGGTTCCGGCTGATCGGCGAACTCATCCCGTGCGTCCATCACGGCTCTCTGGCCGCGATTGGGAAATTCCTGGCATCATCCGGTCGTCAATCCGACCCTGAGGAATCGGAGGAGGAGGCTCCCAGAAGATGCTGATCGAACCAATCGACCAGGCTGGTCAAATCTTTGGGAAGATCGGGCCACCCGTGGCCGGCATCGGCCTTCACCACAAGTTCCGTCTCGACCCCCTGCTCGCCGAGCGCTTCAAGAAACCGTTGGGCCTGCTGAATGGGCACCAGCGTATCGGCGTCGCCGTGAAGAATCAGGGTCGGCGGGTCGTCCGGGCTCACATGAGAAATGGGGGAGATGTCGCGTCCGATCTCAAAGATCCGCTCCTCATCGCTGATCGGTACGTATACGTTGCGTGTCGTGTCCAGTTCGTGAAAGTTGAACGGAGCCTTGAAGTTTTCCAGAATGCCCCGACCCAGCGCATTCTCTCCCGGTTTGCCGTAGTTCAGGAAGTCGGTCGGTGGGAACAGGCAGGCCACGGCCTGCACCCGGCTCGACGTCTGCTCGACCGGGTCCTTTGCCTCAGGGTTTCCCGGGGTTCCGGCGGTCCCTTGCATCAGCGAAAGGTGTCCTCCGGCCGATCCTCCGTAAATCCCGATCCGATCGGGGTCGATGCCGTAGTCTTCGGCATGGTAGCGAATGAACCGCACCGCGCGGTGCAAGTCGCTGAGGATCTCGGGGATCGTGAACTTCGGCTGGCTCCCATGCACCACCGCGAACACGGTGTATCCCCGATCGAGAAACGGCTCGATCAATGGCAGCGAGATCGCCTCGTGCGCGGAAAACCAACCGCCACTCACCACCAGAATCAACCCCACCCCCGAACCGGGTCCGTCTTGGGTGGGCTGGAAGACGTCGAAGGTCAGGGCCGTGCCATGCTTTCGGCCGTAGATCACGTCCGACGTTCGTTCGAACGTGACCTCCGTGATCGCCCGAGCCGGTTCCACCAGCATGCCGATCATGACGACCAGTCCGAGAACAATCGAGACCACGGAATGACTCGCCTTCGCGCGCATGTTCGATCCCTTTCGATCAAGAGAACTCGGTGACCCGCTGCAATTGCTCGATCACTCGGCGGGTGCAATGCCGCGCCTGGGGATGATCGATGGCCGCCATCAGACGCCCTGGACCGGGTCCGAGTCAACCGCCTCGTGGTCGATTGTGTTCGAGTGTCGAGCGTCTCGGGCGGCTGACCGCTCGACACGGATCGAATCACCGCGACACCACGAGCCGGTCGTGCCATCGAGGATCGTCGCGGTGGCAATCCGTGAACCGCACCCTCACCAATCACCCGACCCGAGTGTCTGGTCCTGGAAGCTCGACCGCCCGTTGCCGGCTGTGCTAAGATGATGATACGATCGGTTGTTGCGTCCGATTCGCCTGGCCGGTCCGGGCCGATCGTCACCGCCCGATCCCGAACACATGCCAGCCGGTTCGCCCGCACCAGTTCGAGGATGCGCCATGCCATTCGGCGACCCCGACCCCTTGATGCCCGACCCCTTCGGCCCGAGCAACGGTCGAGCCCTCGCCGACCCCGAGATTCCCGATCCGTCCGTCTCGGGTCAGGTGATTGAAACGACCGTCAGCCCGTTTCACTGCCTCTATCAAGACGCCCTCTGGCTGCACACGCAAAGCCATCTCCGGTTGCCTCGATCGGAGAGCGAGGCAAGCCGGCTCGCCCGCGCCTCGTTCCTCCTCTATCTTCAGGCGGCCGAGGCGCTCGTTCATCAGGCCGCTGCCGAGCTGGCCCGACCCGAGTTGGTCCACCTCCTGACCGACCCGTCTCGCCCCATCCCGTTGGCCGAAGCCTGGGCCCTGCTTCCGGCCCTCGCCGCCGAGGAACGTCCCCCGGCCCTTGAGGCCGACCGCCCTCCCTGGCCTCAGTTCGCCGAACTCCTGGCCTTGCGCGATGCCTGGACCTACCCCGGTCCTCCTGCCTCCCGGCGGGCCTATTACACGGCGTCGGCCGATGGTTCCGGCTTCGAGCCGATCGACCCCCGCCACCTTCCCGCCGACCTCCCGCTTGCACCCGATCAGCTTCGATCCCCTCGTATCGGCCTGCCGAGAGATCCGTACGCCCTGCGTCCTCACCATCTCGACACCGCTCGGGCCGTGCTCGATCAGGCCATTACCGCGCTCGATCGGCGACTCGACGGTGCCCTGACCCAGGACGGCCGTCACCGCAAGGAACCCTGCCGGGTCCTCCCCCCTCGGTCGTGAGCAGAGGACCGGGCGGTGTTCGATTGAGCCTCAATCCGTCAATTCGAAGTCGAACGTGTTCGATCCTTCCTCGACCGTGGCGGTCAAGCCCGAGGTCGTTTCGAGTTCGTACTTGGCCGGGATGAGTTTCTGGGCGGCCTGAGTGGCGGCAATCACATCGTCCTGACGCCCCGAACCCCCTTGCATGTTCGCCTCCACCTGAGAGTTATCCACCTCAAGCGCCATGATCCGAATCTTGTAAGAGCCGGGGAAAGCGCCGTCGTTGGTTCCTGCGGTCGAGAGACGGTACCGCCCTTCGCTGATGCTTCCCGATGCGGCTCTCCCCGTGTTCGGATCGTCGGGCACGAAGAAGATGTTCCCATGAGGAACCGGCTCGCCCTTGTACGTGATGGTTCCGGACACCGGGTAGCGTTTCCCCAGCCCGTCGCCACCACACCCCGAGGCGGTCAGAAGTAAGATCAATCCTCCCAGCAACGCAAGCGATCGAGTCAAGCCATTCATCTGCGAGATTCCTTGGATTCGTCTCTGGTCTTCCCTGGTGGTCGCCTCTGGCCTCCGGTTGAGCAACGGGGTAGGGCAGAGGTCACACCGAAATCCGCCCGGCCCGGTGGCGAGAGTATCTCTGTTGGCGGATCATCTCCCCGCCGGGCCGGAGCGCCGAAGTCACACCGGAATGGATTGGTCCATCAGTACTGATCTGCCGAAATGACTTCTCCACCGTTCCTGCTTCCCAGGGCGCAGTAGGTGACGATGTTGATGCTATCCTTGAGGAACTTCACCGAGCCGTCGGCAAAGAGGAAATTGGCTCCGCCGGGATGTTCGCTTGCGAATCCCTTGGCGGCGGCTCCGAATCGACAGCCCAGCGGAGCACTTGCCGACTGCCACCGATTCAGGCACGACGGATCGTTCCCCGGCACCGTGTTCGAATTCCAGTTCAAGGGAACGGTTGTGCCGGCACTCGATCCGTTGAAGTGCCAGAAGTTGCTGTCGGCCGCGCGGTATGGCAAGGTTTCACCCACCATGATGGTGTTGCTCGTGCCATCGCGCACGCCGGCCATGTTGGTCGTTTGCAGTTCGCGATAGTCCGAGAACCCGCGCATCTGTCCCCCGCTATTTCGAGTTCCCCAGAACCCGTGATAGCCGATCCGAGGCTGACCCGGCGGCAGCGTGGTGACACTCGGGGGCGTTTCCCAGGGGAGCCCGCCGTTGAGGATGCCTCCGGCGTAGTTGTCCCCAAAGCTCAACGCATAGTTCGAAACGGGAACACGATCGACCGGGGTGGTTGTTCCCGGGCGGAACGGCGGGTTCCCCGCGGGGTACTGGCCGAGGCCATTGCCCTGCCACGTCCGCAGGCCCCCCTCAAGTTCCCCGTCGGAAGGGCAGAGGAACGTATTGTTCACGGTCATCCAGGCGGTGAACATCGCCCCCGGATCCGGACCAGCGCCAAGGGTATTGATATTCAGATTGATGGCGTCGTACGTATTTCGTCCTTCAATCTGCGGAAGGATCAGCGCCCGCCAGCACAGTAGATTCGCGTTCCCCGCCCAAACATTCCCCTGCGCAAACCCGGTAATCCCTCCCGTTGGGAACGCACCGAACTGGTCGTGGTAATTGTGCATCGCGATGCCGATTTGCTTCAAATTGTTCGTGCACTGCGCCCGTCGCGCCGCTTCCCGAGCGCTCTGCACCGCCGGCAGCAACAGGGCAATCAGGACGCCAATGATCGCGATGACCACGAGCAATTCGATCAGCGTAAACCCAACCCGTGAACGAGCCTTGACATGCATAAGGGTGCTCCCGCGCGCCAGGCGCAGTTGAAGAACGTGACGACGCCCCAGAACAAGCCATCGTCACGTGATCTCGGAAGTGAGAGTCCGAACGGGAACCGCACGCCGCGCACGCGGGCACGGCAACAGACGTCATCAGTCTCGGGTGAGAGGCCATCCTTGTGAGAATTGGAACCCCTGATGTCCGAACCTTCGGTGGCGTTGCCTTCGCCGAAGTCGTTGTGACATCGAGGGTCAATTCTGGAATATCAGGCCGATCGATTCTGGTCAAGAAACAAATCGGGATTTTCTGAATATCCACATCTTCCTAAAATCTTAGGGTCACCAGTGCGTTTGAGTTTGGACGCCAAATCGCTTCGACAATGGTCCCCCCGACCCAACACCAGCGAACGCGGCTTCGGGTGTTCTTGCCCATCGGTCAACCCGCGGTGTGGCCGCCCTCCCTTGCCCGGGCTTTGAGGTCTTTCGAAGTGTGAACGCCGCTCCTACAGGCTGGCGGTCTGCCTCTTGCTCCGCGACGATGGAAGCGAGTCGGCACACGTCCCTGCGGAGCTCCGGAGCGGGTCCGGGGCAGGCGTCGCTCGGGTGCCGATTCCTTCAAATCGTTCTGAGGATTCACCCATGAAGCTTCATCTTGCCGCGTTTGTGGTCGCCGCCGTGGCGACCCTGGCCGCTCCAGGCTCGAACCGTGCCGACGCCCAGGGCCTCACCGCCTTCGGCGCTCCGGTCGTCGTGTCGTCTCCGGTCATGCCGATCTCCACCTTCGGCAGTGCGATCACCGTCGATCAGGGAGTGACATATCCCTACAGCTATTACGCGGCCTTTCCCAACCGGGCCCGGCAGTATGTGCCTTACGGGCCGAACGATGTCTTTCCCTTCTATGGAAGTCCTTACGGTCAGCCCTACGATCGCTGGACCTGGGATTCGATGAGCGGCCCGCCCAATGCCTTGCAGCGCTACTACTATCCGCCGGTGCGCTGAGCGACCTGTCTCATGAACAACCCCGAGGAGGCCGGCGAACCGTCTTCGCCAACCTCCTCGGGGTTTCGGTGTCGAACGGAACGTTCAACGATCATCGCATCTTGTCGCGAAACGTCTGAGAGAATTTCTTGAGCTTCGGAATGATCATCATCTGGCAGTAGCCGGCGTTCGGATGCTTGCGGAAATAATCCTGATGGTACGGCTCGGCCGGGTAGAAGACCTGGTACGGAACCACCTGGGTGACGACCGGCCGCTTGAACACCTTGTTCTCGTTCAGCTTGGCCTTCAACCCCTCGGCGATTTCCCGTTGCTCGTCGTCGTGCCAGAGAATGATCGATCGGTATTGCGTGCCGATGTCCGGACCCTGGCGGTTCATGGTGGTCGGGTCGTGGGTCCGCCAGAAGATCTCCAGCAGCTCAGGATAGCTGATGACCGACGGATCGTAGGTCACCTGCACCACTTCGGCGTGCCCGGTCCTGCCGGTGCAAACCGCGTCGTACGAGGGGAAGGGGATCTGTCCCCCCGAATATCCCGAAACCACGTCCTGAACCCCCTTGACCAGTTCGAAGACCGCTTCGGTGCACCAGAAGCAGCCATTGCCGAAGGTCGCCAGCTTCGGTTCCGACGAGACGGGAGGGGCAGTCTCAGGGTCGGGTTCTTGCGGCGTCTCCACGGCCGGTTTCTCCTGAGATCGATCTGCTGCGGGGCGGTCGCTCTGCGATCGCTGGGCCTGGGCCGCGATACCGCGAGGGGTGGGTTCCTGCACCGGAGCGGAACTCTCCCCTCCCACCACCAGAAGCGTGGCGGAGACAAGTGCGAGGATCATCGTCAACGGGCTCCCGGGGTCCTGGCCACCCTTATGTGATGTCTCGAGCCGCACAGCCCGAGCCGGGTGGGCCTTTGATTGCCGGCATTCGCCCTTATTGTATGCACTGGCAAGACGATTCCCAGCCAATCCCGGCCACTTCCCGAGGAATCGCCGCTTCGATCCGTCGGATCGGCCGCAAAATTCTGGCATAATCGTCCAGCACTGACCGGATCGAAACATTGACAGCGGGCAGAGGGACGAAGCCCTCGGACTCGGGCGTTCCCCCGAAGGACCTTGGCAATGGCGAACGCCAGGACGACGCGGTTTCGAGCCCCACGCCGATGGGGGACCGCCTTGCTGATCGCCCTTGTCGCGGCGGTGGGGGTGATCACCAGCACGAGCCTCAACGAACCCCCTCGATTCGACGGCGCGGGCTATGCCATGCTTGGCCGGTCGATTCTCGGGGGCCACGGCTACCGCGACATCGACCACCCCGACACCCCTCCTCACGGGCACTTCCCCCCCGGTTACCCCGTCTTGCTCTCCGCGACCTGGGCCGTGACCGGACGCTCGATCGCCGTGGCTCACCTGGTTTCGATCGCCTGTACGGTTGGAGCCGTGGTTGTCTCCTGGGCCTGGTTCCGCCGAATCTATCCGGCTCGGGTCGCCTTGCTTCTTGGTTTTGCCCTGGCGATGAACTGGACCTGGCACCGCGCCGGCGGTTCGATTCGATCGGAACCCCCGTATCTCCTGCTTCAGCAGCTTGTCTTCCTGGCGACCCTGGCAGCCTCCCGAGGCGGGGCAGGGGGGGGGCTCCGCCTCGGCCTCCTCCTGGGAGGGCTGAGTCTGACCCGCCACGTCGGCGCCGCCGTGAACGCGGCCGTCGCACTCGAACTGGCGATCCGACGCCGATGGACCGCGCTGGCGTCGGCCCTCGCCGTGGCGGCCCTGATCGTTCTTCCCTGGGCCTGGTGGCTTGTCCGCACCCCGAGGCCGACCCAGCTCGACCTCTTGCCGGGACGCTCGATGCCCGAGGTCATCGCCGGGAACGCCTGGTTCTACGTCCTTCGCATCCCCGACTCCCTCAGCGCTCCCGTGATCGAGGTCGGCACGGTCTTCGTCCCCCGAGCGGCACCGATCGCCTCGGCCGTCGCCATCGTAGCGGCATTCGTCTTGCTGATGGGCCTGGCTCAGACCCTTCGGGCGGATCGGCGACGGCTCGCCGGGCTGGTTGTCGTCTGCAATCTCGGTCTGTTACTCGTCTGGCCGTTCACCGAAGCCGGGCGATTCCTCATCCCACTCGTGCCGCCGATGCTCGTGGTCGCCACCGAAGGCATCGCGGCAATCGTCCGCCGGATCGGTCTGAAACGTCCGATTCCTTCCTCTCGAGTACTCGCCGCCTGGCTTCTTCTGGCGGCGGCGACTCCCTACAGCCTTTACGCAGCGCTTTCCGGGCGAGCCGAGGCCGAACGGCGGGCTCAAGGCGTGGTTGATCCCGCCTTCCACTGGATTGCCCGGTTCGGTGATCGCCCCGGCCCCCTCATGACCGCCTACCCGGCCGAGGCCTTCTGGTTCACCGACCGCCCCGGCCTGGTCCCCCCGGCCGATCCCGCCGCGATCGCCGACCAGATCGACCAAGATCGGGTCGCCTACCTCATCGTCACCGAGGCGCGCTTTGCCCGGGCGACCGATGACCCGCTCTCCCGGTTCGTCGCCGACCATCCCGATCGGGTGATCCTGCGATGGAGCAGCGACGAGGGGACCATCCGGGTCTTCGAGGTCATTCCACCCGCGCCGGTGTCGGAGCCTTCAGACTCATCAGGTACGCGACCAGATCCGCAAACTCCTGCGGGGAGAGGGAATCGACCAGCCCCTCGGGCATGATCGACACCTGCCCAAGCCGTCGCTCCTCGATCTGATCCTTCACCACTCGAACGATCTGGGCCTCGGCATCGGCCAGCACCAGCTCGCTCGCCGACTCCTCCCGGACCAGCCCCGCCAGCACCCTGCCGTCGTCGGTGGCCACCAGCACCGGCTGATACCCCGTGGCGATCCGGTTCGACGGCTCCAGAATCGACCGGATAACCTCCGCCCGATCATATTTCGCCGCCAGGCCCGTCAGGTCCGGCCCGAGGTCCGAGTCTCCTTTCCCGCCGGCGGCGTGGCATTTCACACAGCCGATGCCGTCGCCGGCGAAGAACAAGGCTTCCCCCCGCTCGGCGTCGCCGTCGTGCTCCATCGCGAACGCTCGCAGGGCCTCGACACCCGATCCAGCCTCTGACTGCGCCAGCAACGCCTGACCGGGGTCGGACACCTGAACGCCAAAGGCCCAGGTGCCGATCCCCTGCCGAACCCGCATGACCAGGCGGTTCGACCCCTTCTTGAGCCTCACCCGCACCCGGTCGCTGTCGGGCTCATAGGGACGGCCTGCGTACTCGCTGACCTCCAGAATCGGCTCCCCGTTCAGCTCGACGATCATCGAGCCGCTGGAGCCGAACAACAGAAGCGCCTCGCGTTCCTCGTCAGATCGGATCTCGGCCGTGGCAAAGGCGGCCAGGTCGGGGGATCCCGTCGCGTCGTAGCCGAAGCCGCCGACATCCCCTTGCCCCCCCTTCAGGTCGTCGATCACCACCCGGCCGGTCTGCGCGTCCCCCTGTCTCGGGTGCCAGGCGATCGTCCGCCCCTCGACCCCGGAATGCGTTTCCGAGAAGTCGATCTCGGTCGATCCCAGGAACACCCGAGCCGTCGTTCGGGCAAATGGCCCGATCACCTGCCAGTCAACCACCGGCTGGAAGGTCGTCAACACCCGTTCCAGGGCCGCCGCGGCCGGGCTGGTCCGGTCCACCGAGCGAGCATGCTCCTCCAGTCGCGGGCGGACCCGATCCCGGATCACCAGCAAGGCCGCCTCGGCCGATCGCCTCAGGTCGGGGTCGCGGTCACCGATCGCATCGAGAAAGACCGGCAACGCCTCGGGCTCGGGCATGACCGAAAGGGCTCGGACAAGCGTCGATCGGAGCGTCGGATCGATCTGCTGCGCATCAAACATTGCCACCAGCTTCGGCACCGCCGGGCGAGCTCCGAGCGCCGCCACCGCGGCCACCGCCGCCACGGTGGCCGTCGGGTCCGGATCGTCGAGGCGACCGACAACGCGATCGGTCAGATGATCCGGCAACCCTTCGACCGCCGCCAGGGCCCCGATCGCCGCGATCCGAACCGACGCGTCCTCATGGTCGAGGAAGCTCGCCAGGTCGTTCGGCGGCAAGGCTCCCGAGCGGCTCAGTTTCGGCAGAGCTCTGGCGACGAGATCGGCCGGGGCCTTCGGATCAAAGGTCACCGTGAACAGCGCCCGCAACGCCTCCGGACCCTGCAAATGCCCCAGTGCATCGACCGCCGCCTCACGTGCCGGCGACGGAGCGAGGGGATCGACCACGATCCTCGCCAGCATCGGCACCGATTCCCGATCGGCCAGGTCTCCCAGAATCAACGCCAACGCTCGCAGGTTCTCCCCGTCCGATTCCCTGCCGAGCCTCGCCCTCAGATACGGCACGGCCGACGGGCCAACCTTACGCAAACCGACGATCGCCCGTCCTCGAACCGTTGCGTCCGGATCGTCCAGCGCCCGGATCAGGCCCATCGCCGCCAGCCGCATCCCGTCTCGATCCCACGCCGCTGTCTTTTGCGGGATCGTTCCGGCGAGCGGATTGGTCCCGAACCAAGCGCCATCCCATTCGGGAACTTTGAGGAGGATCTCCGAGAGATTGGTCACGATCGCCGCTCTGGCCGGCGCATCGGTCACTTCCGTCAGCGCCTTCCCCAGCGCTTCGGCCACGGGAACCGCGTAGGCCTCGTCCGTCAGCCGGATCGCCGCCTCCCGACGTTCCGGATCGCGCAGAGCCGTCAAAATCGCCTCAACGTCCCAGGCCCCAAGCTCCCGAATCGCCCGGCGAATGGCCCACGAGACGAACGGATCGTCCTCGCCGAGCCTCGCCATCAAGGCCGGGCCGGCCGACGGATCGCCCAGCTTACCCAGGGCGATCGCCGCCTCGCGCCGAACGACCGCGTCCGGATCGTCGAGCAATCCTTCGAGCATGGGCTTCGCGTCTCGATCCTTGCGAATCCCGGCCCGCCTGGCCGCCTGAGAGCGCACCACCGGGTTCTCGGCTCCCATCGCCTCGCAGATCGCCGCCGCCGCGTCGGGTGATCCGATCGCATCGAGCGCCCAGATCGCATGCAATCGCCCCTGCGTTCCTTGCCCTTCGATTCCCAGGCGATTGGCCAGCGAGGCGACCGCTTCCGCTCCTTGGCTTGCCAGGGTGCGCTGAGCCCGGAGGCGGACGGCGTGATTCGGATGATCGAGCGCGTCGAGGTCCAGCGTTTCCGGTGCCGCGACTGTCTCGGCAGAAGGCTCGGCCGGAGTCACGCGGTACAAACGCCCCGTCTCGGCATCCGGCAGCAGCCAGTTGCCGATCCCCCAGTCGACCACGTAGAGCGAGCGGCCATCGGCCGCTTCTCGGATCGAGAAGGGCCGAAAATCGGACACCGGTCCCGCCGTGATGAACGGTTCTCGGCGCGTCAGGCGAAAGGTTCCGCCGCTCGGAACCACCTCGATCCGGAAGACGCTTTGCAACCCCCAGTCGCAGACCAGCAGGTTCCCTTGAATCTCCTCCGGTAACCCGCCCCCCTTGACCACGATGCCCTGCGTTCCCGATCCGCCCAGTTGCCCCCCGACAATCGGCAGGGCACGCTCGGGCCTGAGCAAGAACTCGTACGGATACCCGTAATGACCGCCGACGATGTGATGCGTCAGGCTGTTCGGCCACTTCTTGCTGTCGTCGTCGTTGCCGTAGGTGAAGATCTCGTCATGCGTCGTCAACATTGCCGAGAGCGGGTTTCGCTCGCCGGTCGAAACGACTTCGAGATCGCTCCCGTCGGGACGGACCCGCACCACGCCCCCCCCTTTGAGCTGGATCGTCGAGCCGTCCGATCCGACCGCCTTCGGAATCCCCTTGTCTCCCACGGCAACATAGAGAAAGCCGTCCATCCCCAGCTCCATCCCGCCGGGAACGTGGTCGTTCAGGCCGCTGAAGCCGGGACGATCGGGGCCGAGGCCGGTGACGAGATCCACCCGTTCGTCCGCCTTGCCGTCGCCATTCGTATCCTTGAAGGCCGACAGAAAGGGGGCATGGACGACGTAAAGCGTGTCGTCGATCCATTCCAGGCCCATCACCGCCCACAAGCCGTCGGCAAAGGTGCTGATCGAGCCGTCGGGACGGATGGCGACGACCGAGTCGATCGGCTCGGTTGGCGGGCCGGGCATGTCCATCGGGTCTTGCCCAAGGTAAACCGTGCCGTCCGGAGCGGTCACGATCGCCGTCGGGTACAGAATCGCCGGCGCCTCGGCGATCAGCTCGATCGACCAGCCCTCCGGCACTTCCGGCAAGGCTTGGGCAGGTTCCTGGGCGAGCGATCGCCCGATCGGCAGGATCATTCCCAGCAACGCAACCGCAAGCGAAACACAGACCGATCGGCGCATGGCAAAAACCCCCGGGCCGGAAGGAGTTCGGAAGCATGGGCAAAGCTCGGGCGGGAGACGGGTCGGGATTCTATCCGCAACCGTGCCGACCGACAACGCGATCCGATCCGCGCACCGAGGCGTGAGCGGATCTTCGCGCCCCGCCCTTCCGGACATACAATCAGAGCCTTCCTGGCGTTGTGCCCTTCCCGTTTCAAAGGGTTCGATGGCGAACCGAGTTCTGGAGCCTCCCGTGTCCAGTCGTTACGACATCCTACCGGCTCAACCGCCCCGCCCGGTGGTCCCGAAGAATCCGTCCTACCCCCAGCGGGTTCACCTCAAGGAACGCGCCAAGCTGGAAGAAATCCTCCAGCAATGGGATCAGCGCATCGCCGAGGCCCGCCGCAAGCTCGACGTGCTCGGCCAGTCACCCGATCGTGCCTCGTACGACCGGATGTACGCCCAGATGCTCGGCTCGCGCGATCAGATCGCGCACTGCGTCTCCCGAATGCCCATGGAAACCGGCGACCTCTACGCCGAGGACGAGCACCGCCTGCACGAAGCCGTTGCTGCCCTGGAGCGCCTCTTTCAGCGCTGGAAGTAAGGCGTCGGATCGAGCCTTGACCCTTCGACGAGGTCGTCGGCCCGTGATTTCTCGGGCCGACGCTCCGGCGGGGATCGTGTGGTACGCTTAACCTGGCCATCGGCGGATCGGCACCCATCGAGGAGCCTCGGCTCGGCAAACCGCCGATCCGAAGGCTTTGCCGATCGCCGTCTGTCGGGCCTTGCGGAACGACCCCGTCCGAGGAAGGTCAAGGCACCCGATCTCATGCATCACTTCCGATCAGGCCGCTCGCGACGGCGAGCGACCCCAACACCGACCGTCGAATCGCTCGAAGGACGCGTGTTGCTGAGCCGAAGCGCCCGCCCGATGCTCCGACTGCCTGCGGCCCTGGTTCACGAGCCTCGATCCATCCCGCAAATCTCGCCGGTCAGGCCCTTCGCCGAGGCCCTCGCCCAGCGCCAGCAAGCCTTGCTCGCCGCGAGGCAAACGCAAGAGGCGGCGCCCCGGACGCACCAACCGCCGATCGGCTCGCGCTGGTCCTGGCTGGCCGACACCTACTGGTACGTGCCACCGGTCAACCTGCCTGCCGTCGTCTACGACCCGACGAGCGAGGTCATCCTTCCCGTCTCCGACCAGACCGTCTTCCACATTACCGGCTTTCGGGGCGGCTACTTCTGGGGAGTAACCGTCTCTCAGCTCCAGAACGCCGAACCAACCTGTTCCACGATGGTCGGATCGGTGACGCCGGAAGGCCGTGTCCTGATCAATTTCACACTCTCCGCCGACTCGACCAGCCCAACCATCACCCAGGGAATCGGCCAGATGCGGCCCAGGTTCGGCCAGTGGACGATGGAGAACCAGATGTTCTCCAACCCGAGCGGCCAGCCGCAGGTCGGCCACTGGGCCTACATGGTCCAGACCCGGCCCGGCTTGCCAAGCTGGGAATCGTTGCCCGGCGTGGGAGTCTCGGTCCCCGAGTTCCTGAGCCACTGCCCAGACCCCGGACCCCAGCCGATCGGCCCGCCGATCAACTGACGATCGTGCCCGGTGGGGTCGGTTCGTCTCGGCTCGGCAGGTTCGGATGAATCAGCAGATCGTACACGAACACGCCGATGATCCCCCCGACGAACGGGCCGACAATCGGCACCCAGAAGTACCAGTCGTGGGTCTGGAAGGCCGCCGGTCCCCATCCCAGAAGCGCGGCGGCGAGCCTCGGGCCGAGGTCGCGGGCCGGGTTGATCGCGTATCCGGTCAACCCGCCCAGCGACAGCCCGATTGCAAAGACGAGCAAGCCAACCAGCATCGGCTCGAAGTACTCGCGGAAGTGGGTATTGCGACGATCCGACAGCGCTCGAACCCCCACCAGCAGCACGGCCGTTCCCAGCACCTCGCTGAACAGCGATCGCCAGGTCACGTCAAAGGCCGGCGCGGTGAAGAATACTCCCGCTCCTCCGGCAGCCGGATCGGGCAAGCGGCCTTCGACCAGCTGTCCTCTCGTGAGGCCGTTGGCCGCCTCAAACGCCCGAAACGCTTCGGCGTAATCGACATAGACGAGCATCGCCCCGGCAAACGCCCCCGCCACCTGCGCGGCCCAGTAGACCGGCACGCGAGGCCAGGGCAATTGCCCTCGAACCGCCAGCGCCAGCGTGACCGCCGGGTTGATGTGCCCACCGCTGAGCCGACCGCTGAGGTAGATCCCCAGCATCACCGCCAGGCCCCAGCCGGTCGTGATGACGATCCAGTCCGCCTGCTTGTCCAGCAGGACGACTGACGCCACCACCCCGTTGCCGAGCAAAATCAGCAACGCTGTGCCCAGAAACTCGCCAACGATCGCCGATTTCAACGGTGGTTCGTTCATGATCGGAGCAAGCGTAGACGGCGCGTCGGTCTCTCGCAAGAGGGCAGGGGCCTTTCCGTTCGAATCACTCGCTCGACAGGTCCTCGACCCGAATGTCACGGAACTCGACCCGCCCGTTGTGGCACTGAAGGCCAATCCGCCCAGCCTCGCGCTTCAATCCCGGATGCTCCTCGTCCAGGTCCGGATGCTGGTCGATCTGATCATCCACGATCGTCTCGCCGTTCAACCGAATCACCACATGAGGGCCTTCGGCCCGAACTTCCATCGTGTTCCATTCCCCGGTCGGCTTCAGGTGGCCCGGTTCGGCCGCCGCCACGTGGTAAATCGACCCGGTCCGCTGCCACGGCTGGATCGTCGCGTAGCGCGGGTGGTCGTCGTCGAGGATCTGAATCTCCATCCCCGTCCGGGAAATGTGCGACGTGTCGGCCGGTGCCCGCAAATACACTCCCGAGTTGCTCCCCGGCGTGGCGATCCGAAACTCCAGCCGCAACACGAAATCGGCGTAATCGCGGGGCGTCCCGATCCAACCGCCGCGCTCGCCATCGACGACGATGCACCCGTCTTCGACCTTCCAGGCCCCTTCGTTCTGGCCGCCGAACCGCTCCCAGCCGTCGAGCGACTGCCCGTCAAACAGTTCCCGGCCGGGTTCGGCCTGGGGCCGTGATGCCTTGTCTTCGGCTCCCAGCAGGGCCAGGGTGATCAGCCAGGCGAATCCCATCGAGGGGGCAATGGAGGTCATCGGGGAAAGTCTCTCAAGAAAAAAATAAGGAGTCGAGGTGATTCCAGGGAACAGCAACGCATCGTGCCCAGACCGTGCCGATCAGGTCGATCCCCACGGTCGGACGATGGCCGCGGCTTCAAGGCTCGGGTCGTCCAGGTCCGTGATGCGGAAGCGAAGGCCGGGCTCGACCGGCACCGGAAGATCCAGCAGGAGCCGCACGCAGGTGCAATCTCGCTCGCTGATCGACGCCAGCGGATGACGGCGAATCACCTTCGCCTCCACGTCGGCCGTTCGAATGTGGGCCATCCAGCGCGAGCCTTCCACGCAACGCTCCAGAAACTCGTCGATTCGTGCCGAATCGGCACTCGTCAGCAGCGCATCGACCCGGTCGACTTCGCGGGCATCGGGATCTTTCCCGGACATCAAAGCCCTTCCTCCCTTGCTGGGGGTGTGGTTCCAGGACGTTCCGTTCCGGGAATGGTCTTCTTTCCGTTACCGAGACGATGCCGAGGAATCGGCCGGGGGGCTCGATGCCGAAACCCTGGCCGCGAGGTACGAGACGAGATCGCCGCCCGACCTCGCATGCTCGGCCAGCAGGTCCGGCCGTCCGCTCGCCTGGCAAAGCTGAAGCAGGCCGGGGCACAGGAGCAGGCCCTCGGGAACCCCGTGAAGGTACTCCGCCGCCAGCGGGATCGCCTCCTCCTGCCGACCGAGACGGTCGAGCAGGCGAATGAGAATTTGCGCCGGCAGGGTCGAGGCCAGGTCGTCGCCGTCGGGATCGGGCGGTTCCAGCTTCGCTCGGAAGTGGGCGATCGCCTCATCGACCCCTTCGCCCAGCAAGGCGCGAAGGTAAATCCCGTGGTCCTCGTAAAGCTGTTCGAAGGGCGGATCTCCCTCGTAGCGGTGCCGGTCGCTGAGCCGACGGCCGTACTCGGTCAGGCCAACCGCTTGCCGGATCGCCTCGGGGTCCTGGAGCAACGGACTCATGCGGACGACGGCCGCCAGGTGCGAGGTGTCGATGTGGTAGGCGTCCTCCTCGAACAGCCAAGGGTTCGCCTCCACCAGCTCGGCGATCGACGCATCCTCGGCCGGCTTCGGCCGTCCCGATCGCTCGATCTCGGCCTTGAGCGTGGCGCGCAACTGCTCGTGCAGGTACCGCACGAGCCGATCGGCGCACGGTTGCCGGGTCGCCTCGTCGGGCGGCAAATGCTCGAAGGCCGTGATCGCCGAGCAGGGGCCGTAGGTTTCCAGCACCAGCTCGAACCCCCGTCTCGGGTGAACGCCGTGCTGAAGGGCCAGCTCCATGATCTGCCCGAGCACCTGGCCGTCGGTCGAGGCCGGATCGACCGCCTCGATTGCCTCGGCCACCGGCTCCTTCTCGCCGATCGTGCGGAAGTAAGGCCAGGCTCCGATCAGGTCGCCGGCCTCCAACCGTTTCCGACCGACCGTGCGCAGGGCCTCGATGTAGCGGTCCTCGTACTGGGTCCGGGTCGGCTCGGGCAAGCTCGACAGCATTCCGGAATAGACCGCGGGCAATCCCAGATCGAGCCGAGCCTTCAGGAGCAGGGCGTCGAGCAGGGCGCGGGGCTCCTCACCGTGATCGAGCCGCGTGATCAGCCGGTCGATCGCCGCGGTCGCTCCTTCGTCGGTCAGGGCGTGGTCGAGTTCCTCAAACGCCGAGTCATCGACGGCGCGATCCGAACCGTTCGCGTCGATCATCGTTCCTCAAGGGGCTTGATGGCGGGGCTTTCGGGATCGAACCCGGCTCGGGCGGCGCGGCCGATCCCGAGCCCTGGGCGACATTCTGCGTATTCTCTCCCCTGGTCCGGGGTCATGGCAAGCGGCGATTGTCCTTGGCCGACACGATCCACCTTACTGGCCATCCGCCTTGCTCGACGCCTGAGCCGTCGTCGGGGATTCCGAGGACTCGGCGTCGAGCCTGGCCCCCTCCGCTCGCTTTTTGCTTTCCCCGCAGCGTTTGCTGTAGCAATCGACCAGCGTGGCGCAGACCTCGTCGAGCGAGTCGGTCACGATCAAGAGCTTCAGGTCTTCGGGAGAGATCATTCCCGCCGGAAGCATCGTTTGCTCAACCCAGTCGAGCATCCCTCGCCAGTAGTTCGAATCGTACAGAATGATCGGGAATCGGTTGATTTTCGTCGTCTGCACCAGCGTCAGGGCTTCAAACAGCTCGTCGAGCGTGCCGAATCCGCCGGGGAAGATCACAAACCCCTCGGTGTACTTCACGAACATCGTCTTGCGGACGAAGAAGTACCGGAAGTTGATCGAGAGGTTGGAATAGGGGTTGCCCATCTGTTCGAATGGCAACTCGATGTTGCATCCGATCGACAGGCCCTCGGCCTCCGACGCCCCCCGGTTGGCCGCTTCCATCAGGCCGGGGCCGCCGCCGGTGATCACGGCAAAGCCGGTCTCGGCCAGCTTCCGGCCCAGCGATCGGGCCGCATCGTACCAGGGGTGCCCCTCCTTGATCCGCGCCGATCCGAAGACCGCGACCGCCGCCCCCACCTCGGCCAGGGCGTTGAATCCCATGACGAACTCCCCCTGAATCCGCAGCACGCGCCAGGGGTCGGTATGCGTGAATTGCCCTTGCTCGGGGGCCAGCGGGACGGGAGCCTCTGGCCTGGGATGATTCAGCAGCTCCTCGTCCTCGGTCGGCTGCCGATAGGCCCGCGATCCTTGCCGAGCGTGTCGGCGGCGCAGGGTGTCCAGGTCTTGCAGGCGAGCCCCCTTGCCGAGTCCCGAATCCTGAGACTCGGGGGTCGCTCCGTTCGGGTCGCGTCGATTCATGATGGCTGCTCTCGTGCTGGGCCGTTTGCGTCGCAACAGTCGGGAAGCAAACGATTTCTTGCGGGATCGGTTTCCTCGGGCGAACGAGCCGCCGTGGCCTCACCCATCGCCTTTCCTCTCATCATACCGACACCGCCGATGCCGCGTCCCTGCCACGCAGAGTCCATACCAGAATTGAAATCGCCAGGTAAAAAAATCTTGAATCGTTGTGATTATTCCGGTTCGGTCGATTTCGAGGGCCAGGCCGGAAAATCCATTCCGAGCCCGAAACGGCGTTCGTGGAACAAGTTGAGGAACTTGCTCGGTCTTCCGGACGACCAGCCGCTTGACGCCGCCGACCTGCGCCGACACCATGATCCCGAACGCTGGCCATCATGCCTCCGGGGTGTGATCGGCCAGAACCTTTTCCGACGACTCCGTGGAGCCCCAGACCATGCGGTCGACGATCGGGATGGGAGCCCTGGCCGTCTCTCTGGCCTGCGCCGCGCCAGGATTCGCCCAGTACGCTGACCTCGGCGATCTTAAGATCGCCCGCCCCGAAGACCTTCAGCACGTCGAGTCGACTCCCCCTCCCGAGGGGGCAATCATCCTCTTCGACGGCTCAAACCTCGATCAGTGGGTCCAGATTGACGGGCAGCCGCCTGCCTGGCTTCTGGTCGAAGGCGGCGCCATGCAGGCCCCGGCCCGCGGCGGCGACTTCGGCCTCAAGACCCGCCGGACCTTCGATGGCCACTACCGCCTGCACGTCGAGTTCCGCGTTCCCTACCAGCCCGAGCTGGCCGGCCAGGCCCGCGGCAACAGCGGCGTTTACAACCAGGGACGCTACGAGGTGCAGGTGCTCGACAGCTACGGCATTGCCGAGCCCCGCTCGAACGACTGCGGCGCCATCTACGAGGTTGCCCCTCCCCTGGTCAACGTTTGCAAGGCACCAACCATCTGGCAGTCGTACGACATTGACTTCCGTGCCCCGGTGTTTCGAGACGGCCAGAAGGTCGAACCCGCTCGGATGACCGTTTACCAGAACGGCGTCTTGATTCACGACAATGTCCCGATTCCCGTGGACAACACCCGGTCCGGACTCGGTGGCGACCCCAGTACCCCGGGGCCTCTTCACCTCCAGGACCATTCCGATCCCGTCCAGTTCCGCAACATTTGGCTCGTTCCCCTCGACGATTGATCTGACCGAACGGAACGATCGGGGACCCGTACGCTGAACATGAGTCTGGACCCACTCGTCCCGACTCGTGTCGGTCCCTTCGGACATTCCCGGAGAACTCCGGTTCAACCGCTCGGTTTCTCATTGGTTTCGCAGGCTGCCTCGAAGTTCGCTGACTGAGTTCCCTTCGCCGTGTTCTTGATTCGTGCTCAAATGTCCTGACCAGCCCCGTTGACACCCTTGAGCCAACCTCTGGTGACGCCTGACGAAAGGCACCGGGCTCGCCCGGTGTGCCTGGGATTGATCGGTGGATCGCGCTCCGGATCCCATCGCCCGCAGCATTCTTTGTGCGCCGCGTTCTGTTGCGAGCCTTCCGCTTTGTTGGAGACGACTTGAGATGAGAAACCGGGAACACTTTGCTCCGAATCGTCGCCAATTTCTGGGAGGTCTTGCCGGCCTCGGCCTCGCGTCCGCCTTTCCGAGTGTTGTCCCGGCGCGGGCCTTCGGCGCCGCCGACCGGGTTCGGGTCGGCTTCATCGGCGTCCGCAATCAAGGGTCGAATAATCTGAAAGCCTTGCTCGGCCGCGCCGACGCCGAGGTCGCCGCCCTCTGCGATGTCGATTCCGAGGTCCTTGCCAGAGCGTCGGCCCTGGTGGCTGAGCGGGCCGGTTCGACCGTCCCCACCTTCTCCGACTATCGAGAACTGCTCGATCGACCCGACATCGACGCCGTCCTGATCACCACCCCCGACCACTGGCACGCCCTGCCGACCATCGACGCCTGCAAGGCCGGCAAGGATGTCTACTGCGAAAAGCCCCTCTCGCTCACCGTCGCCGAGGGTCGAGCCATGACCTCGGCCGCCCGGTCGCACGATCGCGTTGTTCAGACCGGCAGCCAGCAACGCTCCAGCTCCGAGTTCCGCCGCGCGGCCGAAGCCGTTCGCAACGGTCGAATCGGCACCATCCGCCAGATCGTCGTCGGGCTTCCCGGGGTCAATTTCGAAGGCCCCCCCGTGCCCGACACCAAACCCCCGGCCGAACTGGATTACGACTTCTGGCTCGGCCCCGCGCCGTTCCGTCCGTTCAATCCGAAGCAGGTCCATTACAACTTCCGCTTCTTCTGGCCCTATTCCGGCGGTCAGATGACCAACTGGGGAGCCCACCACCTCGACATCGTCCAGTGGGCCCTCGGACGAGACGAGTCCGGCCCGGTCCGGGTCGATCCCGTCTCGGTGTCGTATCATCCCGAGGCCTGGTACGAGGTGCCGACCACCAGCGAGGTCGTCTACACCTACGATGACGGTGTTCAGGTTCGCTGCCGGCAAGGGCTCGGCGACCCGAACGGCATCCGGTTCGAAGGCTCCGACGGGTCGATTTTCGTGGCCCGAGGCAAACTGGAAGCCGATCCCCAGGAAATCCTCGACGAGCCTGCCGGCTCCGACGCGATCCGCCTGGAAGTCAGCCGCAACCACTTCGAAAACTGGATCACCTGCATCAAGGACCGCAATCGGCCGATCTGCGATGTCGAGATCGGCCACCGCTCGGCGACCGTCTGCCACCTGGGCAACATCGCCGCTCGACTCGGCCGACCGATCCCCTGGGACCCGGTCCGCGAGACGATCGACGACGACGACGAGGCCGCCGCCATGCTCTCCCGCCCCTATCGAGCCCCCTGGGCCTTGACGGGGTAGCGGACGCAACGCCACTTTTGCCAAAACCAGTCGCGGGCCGCTCTCGATCCGGCCCGCGTCCTGGCTCGATTCGGGGATCGAAACGTTCAGGACCCGCAAACGGCCGCCATCGGCCCGACCGGGTCCGGAGGGAAGGGAGATCGTCCGTGGTGTGGTTCGTTCGACAAGGGTCCGGAACGCTCGGATTGCCCGGACCAGTCGGATCTAATCGGTCGCGACAACCCGGTTGGACCTCGTTCCGCTTCCTCGGAACCCGGGCTCACCGTCGCCGTTGGCGCAGGCCGATGGAAAGTTACACGCCACGAGGCGAGGGCCGCGATCGCGAGGCATATCATGTCTGAACCGCGAGGCCGTCACGGCTCGGATCCGGGCCGTTCATCGAGCCGAAAGAACCATCACGGGGCGGCGCCGACCGACGCTCAGGACGACCAGCCTCCCCCGGTTCCTTCGGGCCAACCCGTTGACCCTCATGCCGATTCGAACCCCGAGCGCTCGTCGTCGGGGGATCGCAAGGAGCCGATTCGTATGCCGCTGTCGACCTTTCTGGACCGGGCCCGAGGAACCTTGCTCGGCCTGGCCGTCGGCGACGCCCTGGGGGCACCGCTTGAGGGGCTCAGCCCCCAGCAGATCCGCGCCCACTACGGCACGGTCGTCGATTACGTCGATGGCGCCCAGGCCTGGAAACGCAAGCCCTTCCGTTGGCGCCTTCCGGGCCTCTACACCGACGACACCCAGCAGGCCCTCGCCCTGACCGAAACCCTGCTCGCCCGACGCGCGGTCGATCCTGACATGCTCGCGGCCCTCTACCTCGACCTGGCCAACCCCCGCAACGGCTACGCCGGGGCCCACCGAGGCGTCGGCCGCAGCTTCCGCTTCGTCCTCGAACAGCTCGATCAGGGACGCCCCCCGCTCGAATGCGGCCAGGACTCCGCCGGCATCGGCGCGGCCATGCGGATCGCTCCTGCCGCCATCGCCTTCCCCGACGATCCCGACGGCCTCTTTGACGCCGTCATGACCGCCAGCCTCATCACCCACCGCGACATCCGAAGCCTCTCCGGCGCCATCGCCGTCGCTTCGGCCGTTCGCCGCCTGCTCACCCTCGAACCCCGATCCGCCAGCCTCCTGTTCCGCGTTGCCGGCGACGTGGCCGCCGCCGAAACCCGAATCGCCCAGCAATTCGGTCACGTCGTCGCCTCGATCAACGACCACGGCCGCAGCCTCTCCCGGGCCATCGCCAACGTCGAGTCCTTGCTCGACTTGCCCCGCCCCGAGGCCCTTGCCGCGCTGGTCGAGGAGGCCAATGCCCACGGCGCCCGCCCCGTCTGCAAACGGCCGACGATGGGCTTTCCCCCGGCCTGCATCCCCACCTGCTTCTACCTCCTGCTCACCACCGAGTCTCTGGAAGAAGCCCTGATCGACGTGGTGAACCTCGGTGGCGATGCCGACTCGGCCGGAGCCATCCTCGGCGCTCTGGCCGGCGCCTCCTATGGCCTCGACGCCATTCCCGACCGTTGGCTTCACGGTCTCCGCAATCGCAACGGGATCGACCTCCGCGCCCAGGCCCTTGCACTCGGCTCGACCGAAGGTCTCGACATCCCCGACCTCGTCTCCACCGAACGGCACCTCAGCGACGAGGAAAGCCTCAGCCGCGATAAGCTCATGCCGCCCAACCAGCACGGAGGCATGAACATTCGCCCCCCTCGCTGAGTCGTTCGTCGGGAACTTCCATTGGCAGTTGTCGTTCTCCCTCTCCCCCGAGTCGGGGGAGAGGCCCGGGGAGATGGGAGGCTCGGCCAGGGCGCTGCGCCTGGCCTCAAACGTTCGGCCTCCTCAACTCCAACCCTCTCCCTCGGCACCGACGAGAGGGTTGCCGCAGGTCGAGCGAGGGGAGCAATCCACCCTCCCCAACGTCGGCGGATCGGGTGGCCCCATCACCCGTCCCAGGGTGCTGCCTCCCCTGGCCTCGACCCCACCCCCCAAGGGCGGCAGGCCGACGGACGCTCACCGAGACCCGTTCGAGCCCGTCCGACAGACTGGGCCGGTGGGTGGTTTGCCTCGCCCGGGTCCGACCGGATCGGACGATTGCTTTCCTGGGCGGATCACGTGAGATAGAATACTCACGGAAATCCTTGCGGATCAGGCGAAAGAGGGCGGCGTGTGATGTCTGGCGTGAAACTCGACCCGACCATCCGTCGGCTCCGTGAGGCCGAGGGCTTCCTCGAACTCGGCATGCCTTCCCATGCGCTTGAGATCCTCCAGTCGAGGCCCGACTGGGCGACCATGCAGTTTGAGGCCAGCTATCTGACCGGCGAGGCCCTCCGAGAGCTGGGACGCTACCGAGACGCCCTCGATCCCCTCGAAACCGCTGCCCGCCTTCGGCCCGGCAACCTGATGGTGGCCGTTGCCCTTGGCTGGTGCTACAAACGCACCCACCGCCTGGCCCAGGCGATCGACGCCCTGACCCTCGCTCGTCGATCGAATCCCGACGAGCCGTTGCTCCCCTATAACCTCGCCTGCTACTGGAGCCTTGCCGGCAACCTGGAGCGTTGTCTCCAGGAACTGGAGGCCGCCCTGAAACTCCAGCCTGCGCTCCGGTCCCTGATCGCCGACGAATCCGACTTCGACTCGGTCCGAGACAACCCGGCCTTCCGTTGCCTGGCCGAGGGCCTCTCAACCAATCGGTGAACCAACTTGCCCCGGCAAGAACGCAGGGCAGGGCGGCCCTGCCGACTCATCCTCTCATCGCGTCACGCGACCCTCTGACGCTGCGCGTTGCTCGACCACATCGAAGGGGGAGCCGATCATCGCCAGCCACCGCAACCGCTGATCCTCGCTCAGCACGCTCACGGCATCGCGGTGCATCCGATGGTGAGCCTGCAACGGATCTTCACCGGCCGCTCGGCCTTGCGTCAGGGTCTGGACAATCCGGCGCTGCTGGTCTTCGGTCAATTCCAGGCTCGCGGCAATCGTCGGCCGCGAAACCAGGGCCGAGGCTCCTTGCCATTGCAGGTCGATCTGGGCCAGCCGTGCTTGTTGATCCGCCGACAGGTTTCCTTCGATCCACTGCTGCGCCGCCTCGTCCACGGCTCGGCGAGCCGCCACGGCATCCGGGCCGGAGCGTCCCCGCAGACTGCTCGCCTGGGCCAGCAACTCGGCGATCGCCCGTTCCACGGCCGCCGCCTGTTCGGCGGTGATGGTCAGCTCCGCCTGAACATCCTGCCGACTCAGAAGCAAGACCGGCGAGAGCCGGGCACCGATCGCCTCGTCCGGAAGCTGCCAGAACGCTGAAGCCGAACCAGGGTCTTCCCCCGTGCCGGTGGCCGAGAGTGCCATGCCCATCGCCACCGCCGCCGCGATTGAGAGCGCTCCGAACCGCATGGGGCCGACTCCTTCGAGAGTTCCCGTCCATCGGCAGAAGGGTTCCGTCCCTTCGCCCCCCGTTGTGTCTCCGATTGCCCCTCGATCCCATCGCATGCGGTCGTTCGAACCGGTCAACAGGGCGGACTCGTTATACGAGGGATCGCCCTGCCAGAGAACCCCAGCCTTGCCGAGGCTCCCCAACGAGCAAACGCCGAGAAGGCGGGAACCCTTGTCCCGCCTCCTCGGCGTTGGAAGGCATCGACCCAAATTCAGCCGTTCGGAACCGAAGCGATCAGCGGCCTCCCCGGCCTCCTCGACCACCCCGATCACCGCCGAAGCCGCCGAAGCCGCCCCGACCGGCCGAACGCATGTCGAGCGTCGAGAAGTCGAACTTCGAACCGAGCAAGCGGTTGTACTGCTTGATCTGCGAGGCACTCAGCACCTTGCCGATCTTCTGCAGCGCTTCCTTTTCGTACGATTCGCTCTGGGTCTCCAGGGCGTCGAGCTTCGCCTGGGTCTCGGGGTCAATCTGCGGACGACCGCGTCTCCGGTTGTTGTCCTCATCATCGTCATCGTTATTGGTGTCTTGCCCGGCGCCGGGACGCCCTCCGGCCGCTCCAGGCTGCCCCTGCTGACCACCTCGGCCCGGCTGGCCCGGTTGACCCGGCTGGCCGGGTTGCCCCTCCCGATTGGGCTGGAAGACCCCCATGAATAACTGCCGACGAGCGTTGCCCGCCTGCTGCTGCTTCATCTCCATTTCCTGCTTGATCATGGCGATCTGCTCGCGCTGGTACGGCAGCAGTTGCAGGGCGTTCTGAACCTCGTTCTCGGTCACGGCCATCGGCCCCTTGGCCTGGAGAATGATCTCCTGCAGACGCTTCTGCTGTCCCTTGCTCAGGGCCGCCGCGACGGCCTGTTCGGTCTGTTGCTGCATCTGCGTCATCATGGTTCGGAAGGCGTCACCCCCTGGGAATCCGCCACCCGGCCCGCCGAAACCACCGGGGCCACCGAATCCCCCCGGCCCGCCGAAGCCGCCAGGACCGGCAAAACCGCCCGGCCCTCCCGGACGACCACCACCCGGAACGTTGCCGCCTTGCTGCGGACGGCCTCCTTGCTGGCGGCCTCCCTGGTTGCGCATCTGCTCGCGCATCTGGGTGAAGGCTTCCCGTCGCGTTTCCTGCATCTGGGTATCAACCGACTTGAGCCGTTCGAGCTGCGCGTCGGAGATTTTCAGCTCCTTGCGAACCGGCTCCTGTTCCAGCAGCCACATCGGACCGCGCATCTGGACGATTCGGGCGACCATCTCCGGGTCGACCGGCCGTTGCTGGCCTTCCCCCTCTTCGCCTTCCGCCGGAGGCCGGACCACACCGGGGATATTCGGCGTTTCCGGCTCGGCCGGGGTCTCCTGAGTCGGTTCGGCCGAGGGTGTTCCCGTCGGCGTTACGCCGGTGTTGCCTCCCAGATTGCGCCGGACCTGGGCCGAGGCCGAAGGGGCCAGGGCAAGAAATCCCGCCGCCAGAAGCGCCGCGGTCAAGGGATACCGTCGGTCGATCACTCTCATCCCCGATGTCCTCCGTCTCGTGAGGGAATCGCAAAGGCGGGTCCGGCGGCGTGCCGGGTCCGAATCGCTTGGATTGCCTTGGCTCCCGACGTTCCGGGATCAAGGCATCCAACTCATTCTCATTCTAAGCGTTGCGCAGTCACGATTGGACCCGGAAAACTTCAATTTGAACGGATCGAACTTATCGGGACACCTGGGGTCGATCATCCGGGGCCGTCGCCACGGCCATCGTCGCCTGCGGATTGGGGCGATCCTCCGCCATTCCTCGGTGCATCCAGAGCCAACCGGCCAGTGCCACAACCGCCGAGACGGTCGCCAGCCGAATGATGCCTCGATACCACGCGAACCGCCCCGATCCCGACCCTTCCGGAGCCCTTGCCAGGGCCTGCCGCTGCATCGCGGCCACACCGTTCATCGCCACCAGATGCACCAGGGCCAGCACCAGGAAGCCAAACCCCAGCTCTCCCCAGGCCCGCCACGGCAATCGAGGAAGCCCCAGCGTCGCCTCCAGCGGGGTCGGCAAGCTCAACGGGCCGTCGGGCTGATAGACCACCATCGAAAGCGCTCGCCCATCTGAGCGCCGACCGTCAGTGACCCGAACACGCACCGAAACTGGCCCGGGCGTTCCCGATTCCGGCGTCCCCCGAATCAGGCCCTGTTCCGGATCGAACGTCAAGCCCTCGGGAATCGGGCCATCGATCATCCATCGCAAGGTCCCGCTGCCCCCGGTCGCCGCAAGGGCCAGCTCGTAAGGCCGGCCTACGATCGCCTCGGGAAGCCGCTCGGGTGTCACGATCGCCAGCGGTTCCGGCTCCTTTCCGCTCGATCCCGCTGTCGCCCCGGTCGAATCCACAGCCCTGGGGATCAAGGCCATGATGACCATTGACAGGAGTAGAATAAACAGGAGTGCGCCGGTCAATTTCGTGACCACTACGGCCACGAACGAATCTTCGCCCGAGCCGCCGAACTCCAGAACCCCGTGACCGCCTCGACGTCCGCGACGCATGGTCGTGCGATCTCCTTCTCGATCCTTGGTCCGAGGCTCGTTCGACCCATCGAACGACGCACTCGGCCACAAAGTCGGGCTCGGCCACTCCGACCGAGGCCCGTCGGGTTCTCGTCACGCAAAGGGGCGGGGTAGGGGGGGACTGCGCCTGCGGGTCTGACGCTCGATCAAAGCTACCACCCCTGGATCGATTGCCCCCCCCACCCTGACCCTTTGCGTGACCGTTGATCCCTTCCGGTCGAGGGAACCCTGCCGACCGCCTCGGCCCGCTTCGGTTCGGTTCCCTCGACGATCGTCACTCTGGGTTTCGGCCGATGGTACCGAAAACTCCAGTTCCTCCGGCCGCGGCCGGCCGATGCGTTGCCCCCGGCCGCGGTGTCATGCCACCCAGGAAATCAGGCCGCCTTCGAGGCATCCTGGCCGCCACCGATCCCCCCCGCACGTTCCTCGAACATCTTGCGGACGATGTTCCGGTACAGGGCGTTCCCCTGTTCCATGCTCACGTGCAGGAGATCGAGCGCTTCCTTCAGGCTTGCCAGGGTCCGGGCCAGTTGCTCCTGCGTCGATCGACTCGACCGCTCGAACGCCGCCGTCCACTGGTCCGAGAGCGATTCGACGGCTACCGTTGCCCGGTCCACCCCGCGCCGGATCGGTTCGAGCTGACTTTCGACCGACGGTTGATCGCTGAGTGCCGCCTCGATCCGAGCCATCGCCGCCAGGACCCTGCGGATCGACTCGTTCGCCTCACCGACGGCCCCCAGATCATCCCCAAGCCGACCGATTGCCTCGGCTCCTCGCCTCAGCTCACCGAGCGCGGCCGGGAGCGTGTTGACCGATTCGGCGAACCGATCGACCGACGGCCCGAACCCCTCGCCGAGCCGATCGGTCAGCGCGGCGATCAACTCCTCCCGCATCCGGTCCAGATGCGGCGCAAGGGCTTCATCCGGCCCTTCCGCTCGGCCCAGGCTCGGCAAGGCATGCTCGACGACCCAGGCATCGACCCTCGCCAGATGATCCTCGGCCAGGCGATAAATCACCGTTTGCACGAACATCAACGCCGCGCTCAGGAACAAGGCGAGTAACGTACTGTCAAACGCCACCTGCAAGGCCGACGTCACCCCCGTCAGGTTCCCGAGGAAGCCGTCCAGCTCCTTGACCATCGGCAAGACGATGCTGATATTCCCGAGCGCCTGGCTGATCCCCTCGACTGTACCGATAAAACCGATGACCGGCAGCAAGTACAGGATGTACCGCGTCAAGGTGAACCGCGCGGCGGTCCGCTCCTGGTCCAGCCCCGAGACTTCTCGGTTCAGCTCCATCAACTGGCCAACGGTGGGTGCCGACTGCCCTCGAGCGTGGCCGTCGAGCTGCCGCAATCGGCTCGGGAGCAAGCGAGCATCGGTTGCGGCAATCGCCTCGCCACCGCGGACACGATCGAGCAACGCTGGAGCGTCGGCAAAGGCCCGTTCGTCGCTGCGCAAGCGGTTCCATTCCCGGACGAGCATCAGGACGGCCCAGGCATAGATCGCCGTCCCGGCATATTGATGCCAGCCCCGCTCGAACATCAAGGTTGGGTTGAACACCATCAACCCCACCGGGAACGCCAGGGCCACCGCCAGCAGGGCCAGGGCGCCTCCGTACGACGCCGACGATCCCCCTTGGGCCAGGTCGTTCGTTTTGCGGGACATGCAGCATCCCTCCTCTTGGTCCGCACGCAGTCCAACCCACCGCCGCCGACCCTCCGGGCCAGCCTCACAACCCGTTCCATCGGCCCGAACGGCCCCGCGACTTCAACGACGGCCCCCGACATTTCTCGTCCGAGCCTTGCTATCGGGGTTTCGATGGATGCCCCTCGGCCGGAGTCCCTCGCTGGCTGATTGAAGATCAGGACCAATCGCATGGGAGGCCCTCAGGTCGGACCTGTTGGCCCTTCTGCAACCTCGTGCTCCCGACAAGGAGGCTACGCCCCCGAAGGCCCGGACCGGGATGCGGCCGAGAAGGCCTCTCTGACCCGATGAGATCGCCGGCCGCCTCCGCTCCCGGTATACTTCTTTGTCAAAGGAGGGATGAATTCATGGCCCAGACGTATACCGGCGAAGTCCGAGGCGGGGTGGTTGTTCTCGATGAAGGGGTGCCGCCCCCTCCCGAGGGGACGAAGGTGCACATCCAGCCGATCGAGATGGACGAGGCGCTCCGCGACCTGTCGCAGGCTTTGATGGAGTTCGCCGGGAAAGCCCAGGGACTCCCGCCCGACATGGCCGAGCAGCACGACCATTACCTCCACGGCACCCCGAAGCGATGACGACTCGCTTTGCCGACACGTTCTTCTTCCTGGCGATCGGGAACCCCAGGGATGCGGCCCATGAGCGCTCCCTGGCAATCCTCGCGAACGAACCCGGACCACTCCTCACGACCGCGTGGGTTCTGACCGAACTTGCCGACGCACTGGCCGCGCCGGGAAACCGACAGGCGTTTCTCCGCTTGATGGAACGTATCCGGAAGAATCCGTCTGTCGAAATCGTCCCACCCAGCCCCGAACTCTTCGACCGCGGCCTCGACCTCTACGCCCGTCGCCCCGACAAATCCTGGAGCCTGACTGACTGCATTTCCTTCGTCGTCATGGCCGATCGCGGCCTGACCGAGGCCCTCACCGGCGACCACCACTTCGAGCAGGCCGGCTTCCGGGCGATCTTCCGATCCCCGACCTGATCCCACCGCACGGGCCATCCTCGCGGATCGCGCTGGCGACCAGCCCCCCCAGGCCGTTTAGGGCAAGAGCCGCGCCCGCTCGGCCGGCGAGGGCAATCGGCACGCCTCGGCCGCGCCGAACCAGCGATAGCGCCGGGCCGCGACCCGATCGTACCCCCAATCCCGCACCGGACGGGGGATGAGCAAACCCAGTCTCCCCAGCCACGGCCACGGCCATCGGAGCCGACGCAGCACGCGCAAGGCCGCTCCCGATCGGTCGTACAGCCGACCCCCTTCCAGCAGCAAGACCGTCGAGAGGTCCGGCCTCCCCTGATCCGGGCAGCGCTCGCGGAACGTCTCCCCTTGCAAGGGCGCAAGGCAGACGCGTCCCCGAGTGTCCTGATCGAGCACGAACTGCACGAACCGATTGCAGAGGCCGCATTCCCCGTCGTAAAAGACGATCGGCTCCTGAACCTCGGCCCGCGATTCCGAGCAAGCGGCCATTTGCCCCTCGATCTCGACGCCTCCTCCCCACGCGACCGGTGCGCGATCCCCCGATCGGATCGGACCTCGTCGTAATTCTTGCACGTCCGTCAACGGAATGCGGGACGAAGCACGCGGAATCGGATCATTCCGGCCCGGCCGCCTTCCCTTCCGCCTCCTCCCGCAACCGCGTCACGTCTTGCCAGAGCCGCTCGAACGCCTGCCGCTCCGGCTCCGGAACCTGCTGCAAAGCATTTGCGTCTCGAATCGACTCCAGATCCGGGTCGATCTGCCAGTACTCCAGCGTCTCGACGATTTCCCTCGCCTGAATGTCATCGGCCTGCTCGACCAGGGCCGACCACCTCTCCAACTCGTCCTGAAGCCAGCCGAGGGCCTTCGACCGCAGCTTGGCCCGAGTGTCCGCGACTTCCGGAGCATCGACACCCTGGCCGTCGGCCGCCAGCGCAGCGGCACAGGAGGCATTGTAGGCATGCTGGTCCTCTCGGGAATCGGCCAGCGAGGGGTCCAATTCCAGCCCTTCTCCCCAGAGGCGAGCCGCCGCGGCGAATCGTTCGGTCTCGTACGCATGATCGGCCAGGGCGAGGCGGACGTCGTTGTCCTCGGGCTCCTCTCCCTCCAGCACCGTGAGAAGCAGGGCTTCCAGCAGCGGGAACATCGGGTCGTTGACCTCAAGTTCCTCCAGAAGCCGCTCGGCCTGGGCAACCAAAGCCTCGTCGCCGAGTTCCTCCGCCACGTCCAGCAAGCTCACGCACGAAAAGACCTGAAGCTCTCGCAGATCCGCGTCCTCCGGGGCCAATTCCAACGCCTTCCCTTGCCATTCGATCGCCCGGAGAAGCCGGTCTCGGGCGTCGGCAAACCGCCCCTCGTCCACATCGAGCAGCGCCAGGTCGTCCAGCACGCTGCCAAGCCTCCGCTGAAACAAGGGGATCTCCGGCTCCTCCCGCAGGAGTCGCTCTCCAACCTCAATCGACCGCTCATACGACCGCCGCGCCTCGGACGGATCGCCAAGGTCTTTCAGCAACCGGCCCAGCGTCGTAAGACTCTCCGCGAGAAGAACCTTGAAATCGACGATCGTCGGGAATTCACTCACCAGCGCGGTCCGCACCGCCACGGCCGCCTCGTGCTCCCGACGCGCTCCCTCCAGGTCTCCCATCTCGGCCCGGAGCAAGCCGAGGTTGGTGTGATTCCTCGCCAGCCCGATCCCGAACTGGGTCACGGTCGGATTGGCGTCGACCAGCTTCTGTTGAATCTCCTGCGACGCCTCGAACGCCTCGAGTGCCCCGGCCAGGTCGTTCTGCGATCGTCGCACGATTCCCAGATTGTTCAAACTGGCCGCCAGCGCGTTCCGCACCTCGATGCCCGTCGGGTCCGAGGCGATCAGGCTGTTCTGGATCGCCACGGCGGCTTCCAGCTCCCGGCTCGCTCCCTCCAGATCCCCCAGCATCTGAAGCAGGTTCCCGAAGTTACTATGGGTTCTGGCCAGGCCATTTTGAAACGCCACGGCGGTCGGGTCAGCCGCTACCAGCCCCTTCTGAATGGCGACCGCAGTCTCAAATGCGCCCCGCGCCGCCTCCAGGTCCCCTTGCTGACTGAGCAAGATCCCCCGATTATTCTCACTGTCGGCCAGGCCGTTCTGGTACTTGGCGACCGAAGGATTTTCCAACACCAGTGCGTTCTGGAGGGCCACCGCCTCCTCATGCTCCCGAAGGGCCCCGTTCAGGTCCCCAACCGCTCTCAGCAGCAGCGCGAGGTTGTTGTGGCTGGTCGCAAGATCGTTTTGGTAATCGTTCACCTCTGGATGATCGGCCGCAAGCTGCTTCCAGAGGGCCAGGGCGTCTCTCATGACCACGATCGCGTCGCGCGGGTCGCCGATCTGATTGGTGATCTCGCTCAGTTCATACGCCGCGTTCGCCAACCGTTCCAGCGCCTCGGGCCGGGTGTCGCCGTCGGCCTGGAGCTGGTCGCGCAGCGTCTTGAAAAACGCCATCGGCTCCTGCAGCAAGGTCTTGCGCAGCTCGTCCAGCTCGGGAGCATTCTTCAGGATCGGGTTCTCGGCCACGGCGTCTCGAAAGCGCTTCACGGCGTCGATGGCCTGTTGCTCGCGGTCCTCGGCTCGGGAGCGTTGCTGATCGAGGGCTAGGTTCGCCTCAACCAGTTCCAGATTCGTCTCCGCCAGGGCGGCTCGTGCTCGCGTCTGGACCACCGCGACGGCAGCCAGACCGATCAGGCCCACCAGCACCGCCGCCGCCGCGCCGGTCACGGCCGATCGGTGCCGAGACAGCCAGCGGGCCAGGCTCCTCGTCCACGGTTCCGGGTACGCCTCCACCCGTTCGTCGGCCAGCCAGCGGTCGAGGTCATCCGCCAAGGCTCGGGCCGACTCGTAGCGATCGCTCGGGTCGAGCGCCATCGCCTTCAGACAAATCGCCTCCAGCGCCGGATCAATCGCCTGGTCGATCGTCCTCGGATGCGGGAACAAACCTTGCCGGACCCTTTGCAGGACCTCGGCCAGGTCGCCCCCTTCGATCGGCGCCCGAGCCGTCAACAGGGCATACAGCGTGGCCCCGAGGCTATACACGTCCGACGCCGGGCCGAGCGCCTCCAAATCGCCCCTCGCTTGCTCCGGGCTCATGAACGCCGGCGTCCCAACCGCCGATCCCGGCAAGGTTTCGGCCGAGCCACTGGCCGAGCTGGGGATGAGCGGGCGTTCCTCGAACGATTCGATCCCCTCGGTCCTCCCTTGCGCCTTGGCCAGGCCCCAGTCGACCACCAACGTCTCGCCGTGCTTCCCCACGATCACGTTGCCCGGCTTGATGTCCCGGTGCAAAACACCTCGTGCATGAGCATATTCGATCGCGTTGCAGATGTCGGTGAACCGTCTCAAGAGCTTCCGCAATTCCAGGGATCGACGACTGGGGTCGGTCCTCAACGATCGATCGTCATGGAATCGCGTGATCGCGTCCTTCAGCGAGTCTCCCCGAATGAACCGCATCGCGTAGTACGGCCGTCCATCCTCGAAGACGCCCAGTCCGTAGACCGGCACGATGCCGGGATGCTCCAGCCCTCCCGTGATCTCGGCCTCGATCAAAAACCGCTGTCGGCTGGCCGGGTCATCGGCGTGATGGTCGAGGATCTGCTTCAACGCGACTTCGCGGTTCAGTTCCCCATCCACCGCCACGAAGACCGCTCCCAGCCCCCCCCTCGCATGCGGCCGAAGCACCCGGAACCGGAGCCCCTCCGCCGTGCTCGACCCGATGGCAAAGCCCCCCCCGCTCACATGGCTCGCCGTCGCCTCCGGATCGCTCGATTCCGAGGGCACATGGTCGATCGTGGCGTTCAGGTCCGGATCGTTCAGCTCCCGGAGCCGGTCGCGCGTCGAGCCCCCCACGCGCATCGCCGCCAGGCTCGCGGTCGCATCCCCGTCGTGCTGCTTCAGAATCAGCTCGGCGAGCGCATCGACTGCCGCCCGGCCCTCGGCGTCGAGATGTCGTTGCTCAATCAGGTGCTCGGCCAGGCTTCTCGTCGCGTCTCGGCACCATGCCCGAAACGCGCCCACCAGTTGATCCTGGTTGATCAGACCATTCTGCAAGGCGAGCAAACCAAACAACAGATTCCGGTCAGCATCACCGGTCATCGCGGCATCTCCCGGTCGTTGACATGCCCGAGCCTCTCCGGCTGCTCCGTCGCAACCGAACTGGACCCTGGAGGGTGCTTGCGTGATGTTCCCGGATTCTCGGCGCAGAACCGGGCGGAAACAACCCCCTCAGGGGGCCGCTGCGGGATACGTTCGGGGGACGGGGTTCGTGTCTCAGATCGACCCCAGGCAGCATCACCAGGCAATCGGTCTCGACCGTTGCGATTCGGTGACTAAGACCGCGTCATTTCCCGATAGTTTCAGTGTCCCTCGACCCCACGCGCCTCACCTTCCGATCGGTCCTCCCTCGGGTCTCGTCTTCCGTGAATCACCTTCGACCGCACCACGCTTCGATGTTCGGCACGTTCCGCGAGCGGCCTTGGTGCGCGCCTCGATGCGCAGCGCCCCTCGGCCCGAGTCCTCGATCCCCCCAGGCCGAAGCGGACGTGCCCCATTGCCGAAACAAACCGAGGCCGATCCGAGCAACCTGCGTTTCATTCAGCGGTTACGTCGATCGCCTTCACTCCGCAAGAGCGCACCCGAGGCGCACCGGGCGGCGCACCCGAGCGTTCCTCCCCCGTTGCGTCACACAAAACCAAACAAAGCCACTTGCCAGAATGGCAGCGCGACGGGGCCAGACACTCGGAACCGAACAAAGCCACTCGCCAGAATGGCGGTCACACGAGGGGACGCTCGCCGAACCAAACAAAGCCACTTGCCATTCTGGCAGCCGCCGGAACGGGTTCCGATCAGCCTCGGTTGCGGTAGAGGTCCGGCTCGACGACCGCCGCCATCTTCGCTTCGTCGAGGATGCCGCCGAGGAACTGGTTAATCTGGCTCGCCAGGGGAACGGGGTCGGAGACCATCTGGTTGTAGTCGACTTCCAGAATCGCCAGGTGCGGTTGCTGGGCCGCCCAGGCTTCGAACTTGGCAAGCTGCGATTGGAACAGGGCGGCCATCTTCTCGTCGGAGATGCCGCCGTCGTCTCGACCGAGGCGGGCGAGCATCTTCTTCTGCGAGGCCAGCACCTCGGGCATGCTCCGCCTCATGAACAGAACCCGGTAGTGCCGGTCGCCCGGCAGGTCGTAGAGCAACTGGTAGACCATCTTGACCGCCTTGCCGTGGGCGGCGTCGAGCCACGAGGGGTCGTCCTTGGTCTTCTTCGCCGGCTCGAACTCGTAGTACCCGCGCGGGTTATCAACGTCGGCCTCTCGGATGGCATCGGTGACGACCGGCATGCCGCCGGCTTCGAGCATCCGCATCATCATCGACGTGCCGGAGCGGGGCAATCCCGAGACGATCGTCACAAACGGGTTCATCGCGTGCCATCCTCCTTGGCTTCAATCTCGACCTCGGCCCGTCGACCCCGGGGCCGTCACCGGACAATAGCTTCAAGTGTGGCCTCCCGTGACGGTTCTGGGAAGGGCAACCGCCGGGGAGCCCTCGCCACAGCTCATCGACCGCTGGCGTCTCGACGACCGCTCAGGCATGATCGTCTGGATGGATTGGCTCGGGTCCGATCGGCATCATTCCGGGAAACGACGCCCATGACGCTTGCTTGCATTCGCTGGAGGGGCCTGGCCCCGATCGCCCCACTGATCGTCCTGCTGGCGGTTGATCCCACAACCCCCGGCGCCGTCGCTCGGGCTAATGGGCTTCAGGTCGGTTTCGGCAAGGCCGACATCACCCCCGAGGTCGGCGACGACGCCCGGCCCGTCTTCATCGCCGGCTACGGTCAGGATCGCCGGGCGACCGGCGTCCACGACCCGATCTGGTCCCGCGCTGTCGTCCTCCGCCACGGCGATCAGACCATCGCCCTGGTCTCGGTCGACCTGATCGGCGTGCAGATGGAACTGACCGAAGCGGCCCGAACCCGCCTTGAAGACATGACGTATGTCCTCGTCAGCTCCACCCACAACCACGAAGGCCCCGACGTGATCGGCCTCTGGGGTCCCTCGCCGGTCGAGTCGGGCGTGGACCGCGCGTACCTGAAGCAGGTCGAGGACGGCATCGTCGCCTCGGTTCGAGCAGCGGAAGCGGCCCTCGTGCCCGCCGTCGCCTCGTACGGGACGGCCAAGGACGAGTCGCTCCTGGCCGATAGCCGAGAGCCGGTCGTCAAGGACGGCGTCCTCCGCGTCCTCCGCTTCGATCCTCCCGAAGGTGGCCGGCCGATCGGCCTGCTTGTGCAGTGGAACTGCCACCCGGAGAACCTCGGCAGCCAAAACACCCTGATCACGGCCGACTTTCCCGAGGCGACCGTCCGGACCCTGGAACAGCGGCACCAGGCCCCGGTCGCCTACTTCACCGGGGCGATCGGCGGCCTGATGAGTGCCGCCGAGGATGTTCTGACCCGGCCCGACGGCACCTTCTACGAGGAGGGGGAGTTCGCCTTCGCCGATGCCTACGGCGTGGCCGTCGCCGACCTGACCGACCAGGCACTCGCGGGGGCCTCGCCGATCCGCGTGACTCCCTTCGCCGTCTCATCCGTCCCGGTCTGGCTCCCCCTGGAAAACCCCCTCTACCGCCTGGCGAGGGTCGCCGGGGTCCTCGACCGCCTCGGCGACCGCTGGACGGGCGCCCCGTACTCGCCCGGCGCATCGCTCGGACGCCGCAACATCTTCGGCCCCCTGGCAGTTCAGACCGAGGTGGCTGCCGTGCGCCTCGGCGCCTTGCACGTGGCCGCGATTCCAGGGGAACTTTACCCCGAACTGGTCGCCGGTCAGGTCGAGGATCCCGCCGATCCGAACGCCGACTTTCCCGACGCCCCGATCGAGCCGAGCGTCCTGGACACCTTGCCCGACGGCCCAATCCTCATCTTCGGCCTGGCCAACGATGAGGTCGGCTACATCATCCCCCGCCGCCAGTGGGACCGCGAACCCCCGTTCGCCTACGACCGAGAGAAGGCCCAGTACGGCGAGATCAACAGCATCGGCCCCCAGGCCGCCCCGATCCTCATGCACGCCCTGCAACGCGCCGTCGAGCACCTGGACCAGGACTGACGGCGCTGGCGGGAGTCGCTCTTTGACAATTCAATCGCTCGGAACTCAAGCGTCTTTCGATTCGTTCCGCAGGCATCGGGTGATTTGCCGGACGGCCTGGCGAAGGCGCTGGTCGTTCTCGACCAGGGCGAGCCGGAGGAAGCCTTCCCCGGCATCGCCGAAGCCTCGGCCGGGACTGACGGCAACGTCGGCCTCCTCGATGAGCTTCATGGCGAAGTCGATCGAGCCCATCCGCGACCGCCACGGCTCAGGAATGGGAGCCCAGACGAACATCCCCGCCTTCGGCCGGGGGACGTTCCACCCCTGGCGGTTCAACCCTTCGACCAGCACGTCGCGCCGCTTCTGGTATTCGAGCACCTGAGCCCTGCGGGCCTCCTCGCCGTGCCGCAGGGCCACGATGGCGGCGATCTGCACGGCCTGGAACAGCCCGTAATCATAATAGCCTTTGATGGATTTGAGCGCGTTGATCATCGCCCGGTTCCCCGCGGCGAATCCCACACGCCAGCCGGCCATGTTGTACCCCTTGGACATCGTCGTGAACTCGCAGCCGACATCCTTGGCCCCCTTCGCCGCCAGGAAGCTGGGCGGCTCGTAGCCGTCGAAGCCGATGTCGCCGTAGGCGAAGTCGTGGATCACCGCGAAGTGGAAGCGGCGGGCCAGCGAGACGATCTCCTCGAAGAAGGCAGGCTCGACGACCGTGGCCGTCGGGTTGTGCGGATAGTTCAGGATCAGGACCTTCGGCCTCGGGTACAGATGCGTGCACATCTCGGCCACGTTGGCCAGGAACCGCTGCGGGTCGGTAATGTCCAGCGCAATCACATTCGCATTGGCCAGCGCGACGGCGTGGGCGTGAATCGGAAAGGTCGGGGCCGGGGCCAGGGCCGTGTCGCCGGGGCCGAGCAGGGCCAGGCACATGTGGCTGAACCCTTCCTTCGAGCCGATCGTGGTGACGATCTCCTCGTCCGGGTCGAGGGACACGCCGAAGCGCGACTCGTACCGCTTGGCCACCTCGCGCCGGAGGTTGTCGATCCCCTGGGCGACGCTGTAGCGGTGGTTCCGCGCGTCTCGGGCGGCCTCGCAGAGCTTGTCGACGACCCACGATTCGGGAGGGTCGGTCGGATTACCCATCCCCAGGTCGATCACGTCGTCTCCGGCCCTTCGCTTCTGGGCCTTCAAGGCGTTGATCTTCCCGAACAGGTACGGCGGCAGGTTCTTCACCCGCGCCGACACCTCGATCGGCATCGGCCCAAGGGCCTCGGACGTCTGGGACGGGTCGGGGGTATCGTTGAGCATGGGGGTCGGGACCGGGGTCGGGAGACGAACTGCAGGGCAGATCGAAGGTCAGGAAACGATCGCCGGACGGTACTTCAGGACCAGCAACTGATCGGCTCGTAGCGGGAGCATGACGAAGGGCTGCCCGCCATTGTCGCTGAATTCGACTTCAACGACATCAGGAGCCAGGAATTCGACCACCGTGCCGACCTCTCCCCGTTCCAGTCCCTGTTCGGGCAGGTCATCGACCAGGGCGACGACGTCAAGGAGTTTGATCTGGTGGCTCATGGTGACCCAATGGGTTGGCAGCAAGCTCTAGTATATCCTTGCCCGTTCTCGGCGCATGCGCCCGGTTTCGCTTCTTTGAGGTCGAGTATCGCTCTGGAAACGAACCAAGGGCGGCGAACCATGACAGGTCCGCCGCCCTCGGCGTGGCGTATCGGCAGCAATGAAGGAATGCCGGAACGGGCTCAGCCCTTCGGGCCTTCGACCTTGGAGTGGAGCGCCTCGTCGGGGTTGTCGAGGTACTGCCACTCGCCTTCGTTCCAGGGGCCGCGTTCGTCGGTGCCGAGGCCGACATCCCCCTGGCCGTCGTTGGAAAGGTTGTAGTAGGTGTTCAGCTCGGTCTCAGGTTCAAGTTCCCCCTCAAACTCCTTGCCGAGGCTCGCAAGGGCCGTCTGAAACATCTTCTGGTGCGAAATCTCGCGGGCCATCAGGTACGAGAGGGTTTCCTTGCAGCCGGGGTCGTCGGTCAGGTTGATGAGCCGTTCGTAGGCCATCTTCGCGCCGGCCTCGGCCGAGATGTTGTGCTTCAGGTCGGCCACGGGATCGCCCGAGGCGCGGATCCAGTCGCTCGTCCAGGCGTTGCCCATCGAGTCGAGGAAGTGGGGACTCTTGCCCATGACCGAGAACAAGGTGTCCTCGTAGGCTTCCTCACGCTCGGCCCCTCGGGTGAGCTGCTCGATCATCAGGCCGACCATCTCCAGGTGGCCGATTTCCTCGGTCGCGACATCCATCAGCATGTCGCGGATTCCCTTGTGATCGCAGCCGAAGCTCTGGACGAAGTACTCGGTCATGGCCGTGAACTCGCCCGATCGGCCGCCGAACTGCTCCAGCAGTTTCTGGGCGAACTTCGGGTTGACCTCTCCGACCTTGACCGGGAACAGCGGGCGCTTGCGGTGCAGAAACATGCGGATCTCCTCGGCGTTGCAGGATCAAGAACCGGTTACTCTCGGGAGAACCAAGAGCAACCGGCGTGCCGAGAACACACCCCCGATCCGCCTTACCCCGCCTTGGCGGCAACCGGGCGGAGCCGGTGCAAGGTCTGAAAGACGTCGTCGACGATGTCGTCGAGGCTGAAGGTCAGCTCCCAGTCGGGGTAGTGAGCGCGGAACTTGCGGAGGTCGGTCATGTAGCAGATGTGGTCGCCGACCCGGTTCGTTTCCTCGTAGGTCTGCGGGATGGTCCGCCCGGCGAGCTGGCCGAAGCGGTCGAGCAGCTCCAACAGGCTCGCCGCGTTGCCCCGACCGCCGCCGAGGTTGTAGACCTCGCCGGGCCTTGGGTCACGGTAAAAGGCCTCGAAGGCTCGGGCGACGTCCTCGCTGTGGATCTGGTCGCGGACCTGCTTCCCCTTGTAGCCAATGACGTTGTAGGTCCCGCCGCTGAGGGCCACGCGGGCCATGTAGGCGAGGAAGCCGTGCAACGGGACGGCGCTATGGAAGGGGCCGGTCAGGCAGCCGCCGCGGAAGACGCCGGTCTTCAGGCCGAAGTAGCGGCCGTATTCCTGCGTCATGATGTCGCCGGCCAGCTTGCTGCAGCCGAACAAGCTGTGGGTGCTGCGGTCGGTCCGGCAGTCCTCGGCCACCCCTTCGTAGTCCTCGGGCCGGGCGTAGTCGTATCGGGTCGGCAGCTCGACCAGGGGAAGCTCGTTCGGGGCGTCGCCGTAGACCTTGTTCGTGCTCATGAGGATGAACACGGCCTCGGGGGCATGCAGGCGAGTGGCTTCGAGCAGGTTCAGGGTGCCAACGGCGTTGACGTCGAAGTCGTCGAACGGCCGGAACTTGGCCAGGTCGTGCGAGGGTTGGGCGGCGCAGTGGAGGATGAGGTCGGGCTGGGTGTCCTCGATCACCTTGAGCATCGCGCCTCGGTCTCGGATGTCGAGGTTCCGATGCTCGAAGTTGTCGCAGGTGTCTCGAAGGTTTCGGAGGGTCCAGGAGGTATCGCCGTCGGGCCCGAAGAAGTCGGCCCGCATGTTGTTGTCGATGCCGTAGACGGCGTCGGCCTTGGCGTCGAAGTAACGAACGGCCTCCGAGCCGATCAAGCCGCTGCTGCCGGTCACGAGTACTTTCATGATGTCTTTTGCCCTCGTGGCAACGTGCCGCCGGCGCTGCGGGTGAGGGCCGGCGTCGATCCTTCGTGGTCGTCCCTAGGTGTCGGGCCGGGCGATTCGATGTGATGTCGAGGCGCCCGGTTGCGTCGAGGATGGTAGCCCGATCGGCCGGGGCTGGCAAGGGCATTCGGTTCGGAGCCGTCTTCGATTGGCCTTCCCCCCCGGGCGGGCGGTTCCTATCATCAACGGCACGTCCCGGCGTTGGCCGGGGCGACTCACGGACGAATCGACACCCGGGCAAGGAGGTTCCCGAACGATGCGCATCTTGATGGTCACCTCGTTCCCGATCGTCGGGCAGACCGACGGCACGGCCATGCTGGCAATTCAGGTCTTCCGGGCCTTGAAGCGCCGGGGGCTGGATGTGGCCCACGCATATTTGAAGCTCCGAAGACCCTGGGACGTGCCGTTCGAGGGGGAGTTCGAAGGCTCGCCCTCGTTCACCCTGACCCCGTCGCGCTGGATCAGCGGGATGGCCGAGATCCGCAAGCGGTTCCCGTTCGACCTCGTCCACGCCGAGCATTACGGCGGCGCAACGCGGGCGCTAGCGGCCTGCGAGCTGAACAAGTGGCCGATGATCTACTCGATTCACTCGCTACTGGGCGAGGAGGTCGAGCGCGATCGCCTGGGCCGGGGCCTGGTCTTCCGGACCTACCGGACCCTGGAGCGTCGGGTCTGCCGGTATGCGAGCGGGGTGGTCGTGCTCGGCCACGGCGTCAAGAAGATCGTGGTCGAGGAGAAGGGGGTCCCGAGCGATCGGGTGGCGGTGATCCATCCGGGTGTGAACCTGGCCGATTACACTCCCGGCCCGGCGGCGGAGATTCCCGGGATCGCCCCTGAGCACAAGGTGGTGATGTACGTCGGCAACATCCGCGACCCGAACCAGGGGGTGCCGATTCTCATCGACAGCTTCCCCCGAGTGGCCGAGGCCGTGCCCGAGGCCCGTTGTGTGCTCGTCGGCGGGCCGAGCGAGGTGGGCGAGGCGTATCGGCAGCAGCTCGGCCGCTTTGGCGATCGCCTGATCGTGTTGACGGGCAAGACACCCGACGAGATCACCGCCCTGACCCGCCGGGCCGATGTCCTGGTGCATTCCCGGCTCGCCTGCCGCGAGAATGACTCGGTCCAGACGAAGATGGCCGTTTACCTCGCTTCCGGTCGGCCGATCGTGGCGACGAACTACGGTGACTATCAGCATATCCTGGGTGATACCGGCGCGGGCCTGCTGACGCCGGTTGATTCGGAGGCATTGGCCGATGGGATCATCGAGGTCATCACCGACGCGAACCTCGCCTCCCGCCTCGCCGCCGCGACCCGACCGGCCGCGGAGGAATACATCTGCATGGATCGGAACGTCGATCGTTATCTGGCCCTCTATGAGACGGCCCTGCGGCTTGGGCCGCGACGGCGGACGAGCAAGGCCGAGGCAATGGCCTGACGGTCCCTCGGAAAATCGCCGGAAGCGGCTGTCCTTTGTCGAAGGGTCGTTTGACAGGGGGTGGTACCGCTTCCACTTTCACATGATGCGTCGCCCTTGCCCTGGGTGGCCCCGGTTGCTCGCCAACCGGGGCGGCGCAGCCGCAAGAGGTTACCGCAGGGGACACCGAAACCGCGTGTCGCTCCGCGACCCCGGTTGGCGAGCAACCGGGGCCACCCAGGAAAACCCCACCATGATTGAGTGGAAGGTCGAGTACGGTGGTGTCGAGCGCAGCGAAGACCCTCCTTCCGGCCGTGATCCGGTGGGTCTTCGCTGCGTTCGACACCACCCTACGGCATCCCTCTCGTACACTCGATCAAAACTCCGGCCGGGAACCGGAGCGGCCTTGCTCGGTCAGGAGACGGTCGGCCATCCGGGCGATGAGCCGTTCGCGGCCGAGGGAGAGTTCGAAGGTTTCGGCAGGCCGCGTCGATCGTTCGATGAGGCGATCGGGGATCGGCGCGGGGAGCCCCTTCGGCCCGTCGGCGGAGCGGCGGAGCGGGGGGGGATCGGTCGTGCCGAGGTGATCGAAGCGGTCGAGCGTTTCGGGGCGAATCTGATCCCATCCTGGCCGAACCGCCAGGCGGCCGAGCGGTAAGAGGGGGTAGAGGTTTCGCCAGGGGCCTCGACCGGCCGGAACGATCCCTCGGGCGATCATCCGGTAGTGCCCTCGGGGAAGCTCGTCGGTGGTGATGGACCAGGAACCGTCTTCGGCCACGGTCGTCTCACCGAGCGCATGAAAGTCGCCGCCGGGGACCATCTGGGTCAACAGGCGGATGGTGCCTCCGGGAGCGGCCGTGCCGGAGTAGGTGGGGGTGGCGAGGCTCGATCGGGTCAGGTCTCCGTGGGTGCGATCGGTCGGGGTCGCCAGGAGTCGGCCGGTCAGGGCGGTTGGATTGACGAAGGTGCCCCCCTCGGCGAGCGTGGGGACGACGTTCAGGTAGTACCAGGTCTGGACGCCGGTAACTCCGGTGTGCGCCATGCCGGGGCCGGTCAGGTCGCTGTACTGTGCGTTCCCGACAACCGGAGCCTGCCCCCAGAGGTTGCTGCTCCAGGACTGGCCGTCGAACTCGACGGGGGTGTGCTGGTAGTAGACCTCGGCCTCGGCGACGTACTCGGGGATGGTGACGAAGGGGTCGCCCGCCAGCCATTGATAGGCCGAGGTGCCGTGCTTGGTGAGCCAGCCTTCGAGGTCCCGGGTGTAGCTTCCCTGGCCCGGGGCACCGTTGCTGGCGGCGTGGGGGTCGAGCATCGTCGCCCGGGTAAACCCGGCCGAGAGCTGCGGCGTGATGATCTTCTCCAGGGTCAGCAAGGCCGCGCTGTTGACCACGGTCCCCTGGCTATGGCCGATCAGGTGCAGATCGACTGGCTCGTCCGAGGGGAAGAGGGTCGAGGCGTGCAGGACGATGTTGGCAAGCCTGGCCCCTTGCTTCGGGGCCGCTCCGGGGGTGCGGCTCTCGCCGGCCCAGGTGAAGGTGACGACCGCATCGTAGCCGGTCTCTCGGAGGGCATCGCTGAGCTGAGCCGCCCAGGCAGGTGGATAAGAGGACGTCTGCACGCCCCCATGCGTCACGACGCCGAGCACCCGCTTGCGGAACCCGGTGACGTTGTTGGAGGTGTCGGCCTCGACGCGCCACCCGGAAGGATCGGCCACCGCCAAGACGAAGGGCCGGGCCGGGGTCGGTCGCAGTCCTCCGGGGATGGTGACGCGCTCGGTTGCGGAGACAATCTCCGAGCCGTCGCCCTCGACCGTGACCCGGGTCGAGCCGACCCGGGGATCTCGGGTGGAATCGAAGCGTTCATCGGCCGATCGGAAGATGCCGACGTCGATGGTCTGCCGCTCACCGTCGGCCAGTCCTCGGACCTCGAACTGGAGATCGACGGTCTGAGAATCGGTGGTCGAAACCGACAGCACCGCCACATCGAACGGTTTGGCGGTGAGAAGCTCCCGAGGTTCCAGCCGGTCGAGGGCGGGGGAACTGACCATTCGGGGGCGAGCGGCGTGGCCTCGAAGCGGGGCGCCCCAGCTTCCGATCCATCGAGCGAGGCTCATGTCTGACTCCTTCGGCACCCGAAGACCGACCCGAAGGTGGGACGAGTCCGATGATTCCGTCCGTAAGGAATCGAGCGGTTCGCCGGGTGACAACGAGTCCAATTGCCTCGATCTGCCGGGAGCCTTCCGGGCAATCGCTTTGACCGGCAAAGTCGGGCGCCGCGAGCTTCAGAGCGTCGACTCGCCAAAGAGGCGGGCCCGGAAGCTTTCCCACTCGGTCGCCTCGCGCTGGGGGTCGGGCTGGCGGGCGACCAATTCGGCGATCCGCTGGTCGATCAGGTCGAAGTGCCCTGCCAGAACCCGGATGGCGGCGGCGGCCAGTTGCTCGGAGGTCCGGGGGTCGTCTCGGCGGAGGCGTTCGTGGGCCTGGCGCTCGAGTACCAGATAGTGTACGTCGGTCGCGGCGACGACCGTCACAAGCTGTGGCTTTCGCTGAAAGTACGAGATCTCGCCGAACGAGGTCGGGGCGTGCAGGTCGATCAGGCGTTCCTGATGCCCGTTGGACATGACCCGCGAGACAGCCACCGATCCTTCGATGAGGAAGTGGATGCAGTCGTTCGGCTCGCCCTGTTTGAGCAGGACCGTGCCCGAGGCGGCGTGGTGCTCCTCCAGAACCTGGAGCAAGCTTCGGCGCGCCATCGGATCAAGATCCGAGAGAAACGAGGCGTGGAGGAATCGTTCGGCGGCGTCCTGAGAGACCATCCGACTTGCTCTCCTCAATGCCTGCGTGGGGGAGTGGGAATCCTGACCAATCGAGACACGTCCCCTCGGGGCCGTCCTCGGTTCGATCACGACGCACGATCAAACGTCATCGTAACCGGAGTGTGCCGGAAAGGGGAACGCGAGGTTTGCCAGGACCGACCACCTGGCCCGACTCAAGCGAGGGGAAGCACCGACTCAGGTCGTCGGCGGAGCGGGGAACCCAAGGAGGGACACGGGGTCCGGTCCTGACGACGGTGGCGGTCGTAGTCGATCGGGGCGGGATCGCCCTCCTGGTTCGGGCAACCGGAGGGTCCGCCGAGGCCGATGATGGAGGGTGTTCCGAATCGGGCGAGAAGGAGTCCGTCCGGGTCTGTCTTGACTTGAAGTGCGGCAACGGCGGAGGGAGTCGCCATGCGTCTCGGCCCATCGTATGCCTGGTGGGGGGTCTGCTTGATTCTGATGGCGTCCGGCTGTGCCGGCCCGGCGCGTCGGGAAGGGCTGGCCACCCCCGGGGCAGGGAGTTTTCCGGCCCGGCTCTTGCGGCCGGCCGATCCGATTGCCCGCCTGAGCCCGGCCCCGCTCTCGGTGGGTCCGGTGGGTGATCCGGGATCATACACCGCGGCAGGAGTGTCGGAGATGGCACGCCCGGGACCGGCCGGTGGTGGGCCGTTGACGGTCGGGGGCGGTCAGCTCGCGAGTCGAGGCAATTCCCCTGCTGCCACCCCGCGCGACCGAACCGTGAGTGATCGTTCCTCGCCGCGACTGGCCCGGACGAGCCCGCCTCAAGAGGCTCCCACTGCGCGACCTTCTCCCGCCGGGAATGAGGAATCTTCGGCGTCGGGCGAGGGCTTGCTCGCCCGGTTGAGTGGTCGGGCCGAGCGTTCCTTGATCCGATCGGAGCGGTTTGAGGAACGTCCCAGGAAGGAGGCGACGGGGCCCCTGACTGCCGGTTCGGAACCGGCGGTTGAGGTGAAACCGTCGCCGTTGATCACCACAGAACCGGTGGAGGCGTCGCCGATTCTGGAAGCGGGGATTGATCTGGAAACCTATGCGGCTCCTCCGTCGGTGGCGGCCGATCCGGATGCCCAGCTTGCCTCGACCCGTCGGCCGGTGCCGGCCCTCAGTCATGCTCGGGAGTCGATCCGTTCCAATTCGATCGCGGAGACGCAGGAGGAGGACGCACCAACCGCGCCTTCGGCGAAGCCGATCGAGGCCGGAATTCCAAGCCTCCCCGACGTTTTCCCGGAAGACCCGTTTGCGACGGAATCGCCCGACCCGTTCCAGGGGCTCGAATCGTCGAAATCGGCTCGGAATGACGACGATGTTCGTCCGACCTCGGTCCTGCCGGAGGAGCGGGCGACCGACCGATCGCCGGATCGGGTCGAGTCGAGCCAGGCCGGCGAGGCTCTCTCGCCGTTCGGACCGAGCCGCTTGACGGATCGACTCGGCATGCGAATGCAGCGGCTCCGCGATCGTTTGACACCGAAGCGGCTTCGTGAGGATCGGTCGACCGAAATGGAAGCCTCTGAGGCGACGAAAGGGTTCCCTCGTCTCTTTCGGCGTTCACGGAACGACGAGGGGCATTGATTCGGTGATTCGAGAGCGTTGATCCCTTGCAGGTACTGAATCCTGGGTCGAGCGTCCGGCGTCCCGACGCACGGGGCCGGACGCTCGATCGAGGAAGGATGGCTCAGGCGGCGTGTTCCCGACGGGTCGGGAGCAGCCGGGCATCCCGGTAGACGTCGGTGATGACCCCGACGACATGGCGGAGGGCCTCGCGAGACAACTCGGGGTAAATGGGCAGGGCGATCGTTTCGTGGGCGGCGGCTTCGGAGATGGGGAAGTCTCCCGGACGACCACCGAGCGAGGCGAAGCACTCCTGCAAGTGCAAGGGGATCGGGTAGTAGATCTCGGTCCCGACCCGAGCCTCGGCCAGGGTGGCGCGGATGCGGTCGCGGAGCGAGGCATCGACCCGAATGACGAACTGATTGTAAACGTGAATTCGCCTGGATTGCTCGACCGGAAGGGTGATGAGCCCGCTCAAGCCGGCCTCGTCGAACAGGTCGCGGTAGGTTTCGGCCACGGCCCGACGGCCGGCGGTCCAGGCGTCGAGGTGACGGAGCTTGACGCGAATGACGGCGGCCTGAAAGGCATCAAGCCGGGAGTTGAGGCCGACCTCGGCGTGGTAGTACTTTGGCTCCATGCCGTGGACCCGGAGCCTGGCCATCCGCGAGGCAAGGTCGGGGTCATCCGTGGTGATCATACCGCCGTCGCCGAAGCCGCCGAGGTTCTTCGACGGGTAGAAGCTGAAGGCCGAGGCATGGCCGAGCACGCCGGCCCGCTTCCCCTTGTAGCCGGCGCCGATGGCCTGGGCGGCGTCTTCGAGAACCATCAACCCATGCTCGGCGGCGATGGCGTTGATCGGGTCCATGTCGGCCGCCTGACCGTAAAGGTGGACCGGGATGATGGCCCTGGTCTTCGGCGTGATCGCCGCGGCGAGGCGATCGGGATCGAGGTTGTAGGTGACCGGGTCGATGTCCACGAAGACCGGCTTCGCCCCCAGCCGCCAGATAACCCCAGCGGTGGCGAAGAAGGTGAACGGGGTGGTAATCACCTCGTCTCCCGGCCCGATGCCCCAGGCCATCAGGGGCAAGAGCAGGGCATCGGTTCCCGAGGCGCAGCCGACCGCGTGGGACGCCCCGCAGTAGGCAGCCAGCTCGGCTTCGAGGGCTGCGACGTTCGGCCCGAGGACGAACATCTGACTTTCCAGGAGTTCCTGGACGATGGGTTCGACCTCGTCTCGGATGGTCCGGTACTGGGCCTTGAGGTCGAGGGCCGGCACGCTTAAGGGCTCGGCGGCGGGACGGTTCATCGGCGTTCCACTCCTTCGGCGTTCCCGGGCGCTCCGGCCCGGGACCCCCTTCCTTTGGGGAATCGCTCGCCTGGGGAAAGTAGTCGGGACCGTCATGCTCGTCAAGGCAACTCGTCGGCAGGTTCGGCCGATTGAGGGCTCGGACACCGTGAGGCAGTCGGCACCGGGATTGCGGAGAGTCGATCGCTGATCTCGTGGCTTCTCCCGCTCCCCATCCCCAACAGGAACGTGCAACGTGTTTCAGCAGATCGACCTCCGCGAGCTGGCCCAGCGTCGAGGGGCTGAACGTGCCTATGTGTCCCTCTATTGCTCGGGGCAAGGGGGGCTTGGCTTCCTCGACCGCCGCGAGCGGCAGCTTCGATCACTCCTGGAGGACGAACCGGCCGAGCTGGAGCACTTCGACGAGACGATGGCGATGGTCCGATCGGCGCTCGCCGACCAGCCGCCGAAGTCGGAGGGAACCTGTCTGTTTGCCTGCTGGGCCGACGACTTCCTCCGCCGGTACGACCTGCCGGTGGCCGTTCCGGAATTGCTCCGGGTCGATGCGGCTCCGTACATCCGGCCGTTGGCCGAGCTGCAGGACGAGCACGAGGACTTCCTCGTCGTGCTGGCCGACAACACCGCAACGCGGGTACTTCAGGTCAGTTCCGCCGAGGTGGACGACGCCGACCGCATCAAGGGGAAGGTCAAGAACCGTGTGAAGGTGGGCGGCTGGTCGCAGCAGCGCTATGCAAGACGCCGGGATAAGCAGCTCCATCACTACGCGCACGAGGTGGCCGTATCGCTGGACGAAATCGTCCGCAACGGCTCGTTCACTCGGGTCGTCCTGCTCGGTTCCGAGGAGACGATGCGGGCAATCGAGGAGGCCCTGACCCCTCCGGTCGCCGAGAAGGTTGTCGGGGCGCAGGCGATCGACCTGCACGACGATGACCGCGAGCTCATCAACGCGGCCTATGCCTTGCACGACGATGCCGAGCGGGCGTCGGAGGTCCGGCTCTGGGAACAGATCCGCGCCGAGCTGTTCTCGGGCGGCTTGGCGGTTGCCGGTCCAGAGGAGGTGCTGGCAGCGGCCCTGGTCGGCCGGGTCGATTCGGTCATCGTCACCCGAGATGCCCGATTGACCGGTGTCCGATGCCGCGACTGCACGAACCTCTCGGCCGGGGAGCCCGCAACCTGCCCGGTTTGCGGCTCCGCGTCGGTCTTCGCGGTCGACCTGATCGACGCTCTGACTCGTCAGCTCGAACTGACCAGCGCGACGATGGAGTTCACCGACTCGATCCCCGGCCTTGCGAAACTCGGGGACCTGGCGGCGTTGCTCCGGTACTGAGGCCGACCGCTGGCCCAAGGGAGCGAGGACTTGCGAACGCCCTCCGATTCGGCAAGATTCGAGGACCGCGGAGCCTGTGAGGCTTTGGTCTGATCGTCCCCTGGTCGAGTGAGCGTCCCCGATGAACCGAACCGATTCCGCATCGTCTTCCTCATCCCGCCGGGGGTTTCTTCGCACGATCGGCCGCGCCGCGGCGGCGGGAGTGGCCGCGCCGATGATTGTTCCGGCCTCGGCCCTGGGCAGGGGAGGGGCGGTCGCGCCGAGCGATCGGATCACCCTGGCCATGATCGGCACCGGGAACCAGGGGTTCAACGACCTCCGCAGCTTCCTCCGCGACGATCGCGTGCAGATCGTCGCCGTCTGTGACGTGAACCGCGAGAGCCTCGGCTACTGGAACGGCAAGCTCGGCGGTCGGGAACCGGCGAAGCGGCTGGTGGAGGAGCATTACGCCGAGCGGGCGGGCTCCGGGGCGTACCACGGCTGCGACGCGATCGTGGATTACCGGGAGATCCTCGGCCGAGACGACATCGATGCCGTCGAGATCTGCACCCCGGACCACTGGCACGCGATTCCGGTGATCGAGGCATGCAAGGCAGGCAAGGACATCTACTGCCAGAAGCCTCTCTCGCTGACCATTGCCGAGGGGCGTGCGATGAGCGACGCGGTGGCGAAGACCGGCGTCGTCTTCCAGACCGGCAGCCAGCAGCGCTCCGATCCGAAGTTTCGAAGGGCGTGCGAGCTGGTTCGTAACGGTCGGATTGGCGACTTGAAGCGCGTGCTCGTGGGACTTCCCGGCGGTCGGCCGAACCTGGCGGGCGAGCACGGCGAGGACAAGGAGGTTTGCCCCGTCCCCGAGGGGTTCGACTACGATTTCTGGCTCGGCCCGGCCCCCGAGGCACCCTATGCCCCGGCCCGCTGCCACGTCAATTATCGGTGGATTCTCGACTATTCCGGCGGCCAGATCACCGACTGGGGCGGCCATCATCCCGACTGTGCCCAGTGGGGCATGGGGACCGACGACACCGGTCCGATCGAGCTCCGCAACGTCCGAGGGTCGTTCGACCCGCCCGACCCGCTCTGGGACACCGCGACCGCCTTCGGCTTCGAGGCGGTTTACGAGAACGGCGTCGTCATGTCCATCTCCAACGAGCACCGAATGGGCGTAACCTTTCAAGGGAGCGAAGGATCGATCTACGCCAACCGAGGGCAGATCGACGCCGACCCGAAAGGCGTGCTCGACTCGGAACTCGGACCCGACGCGATCCGCCTCTACGCCAGCGACGACCACTTTCGCAACTTCATCGACTGCGTGATGAGCCGGGGGGAAACGGCCGCGCCGGTCGAGGTCGCGCACCGATCAATCACGATCTGCCACCTGGGCAACATCGCGCTGCGGCTCGGCCGCGACCGGCTGCGATGGGACCCGAAGGCCGAGCAGATTCTCGGCGACGACGAGGCGGCGGCCATGCTCTCGCGGCCGTACCGCGATCCGTGGGTCTTGCCGACCGTCTGACAAGGCGTCTCGACCCGACGACTCCGGATCATCGAACCGGGGGCGTCGGGTCGATCGCCTTCGGAAGGTTACCGGGTCCGATAATGTCGGACAACCGTTTCGACGGCGTGCCGCCAGCGTTTCATGGCCTTGCGACGCCAGAAGACGTCATGCTCGGGCTGGAAGTCGTCGCCGCCGGATTCGAGCAGGTCGGCGATGGCGTCGAGGTCGGTCAGGAGCCCAACCCCCAGCGCGGCCAATGCAGCGGCGCCGAGGGCGGTGGCCTCGGTCTGCGGGCTGCGGTGGATCGGCAGGCCCATCAGGTCGGCCTGGAATTTGAGGAAGGGGTCGGATCGGGCCATACCGCCATCGGCCCGGAGCGAGGCGAGCGGAGTCGGGAGATCGGCGTTCATCGCCTCGACAAGGTCGGCGATCTGATAGGCAACCCCCTCAATGACGGCTCGGGCCAGATCGGGGACGGTCGTGCCTCGGGTGATCCCGAAGATGGTGCCGCGCGCCTCCGGTTGCCAGTGAGGGGCACCAAGGCCGGTCAGAGCAGGGACGAACAGCAGCTCGCTCTCCGGGTCGGCCCCTTCGGAGATCGGGTTGATTTCCGGGGCCGCGCCGATCGCTTTCAAGCCGTCCCGGAACCACTGCACGGCGGCCCCGGCGATGAAGACGCTGCCTTCGAGCGCGTATTGCTGGGCCTGGCCAGGAGGCGTGGCGGCGGGAGTCGTCACGAGTCCGGCCGTCGATCGCACCACCTCAGCACCGGTGTTGACCAGCAGGAAGGCCCCGGTGCCGTAGGTGCACTTGGCCTCACCGACGTGGAAACAGCCGTTGCCAAAGAGGGAGGCTTGCTGGTCTCCGGCGATTCCGGTGATCGGCAAGCCGTCGGGCAAATAGCCCAGACCGCGTGTTTGACCGATTTCTCCGGAACTGGGGACGATCTCGGGCAATATTGCGGTGGGAATTCCGAAGTACTCGCAAAGCTCGTCGGCCCAGCGCGCTTCGCGGAGGTCCATCAAGAGAGTCCGTGAGGCGTTGGTCACGTCGGTCGCGTGCAACCGGCCGCCGGTCAGATGGCGGAGGACGAGGCTATCGACGGTGCCGAACGCCAGGTCGCCGGCCTCGGCCCGGGCTCGGGCGTTCGGCAGGTGATCGAGCATCCAGGAGAGCTTCGTGGCCGAGAAGTACGAGTCGATCAACAGCCCGGTGCGCTCGGCGATCCAGTCGGCGCGGCTGGAAAGCTGCCGGCAGAGGTCGGCCGTGCGGCGATCCTGCCAGACGATGGCCGGGCCGATTGCCTCGCCCGTCGATCGGTCCCAGAGGAGGGTTGTCTCGCGCTGGTTGGTCAGACCGATGGCGGCGATCCGGTCGGGACCGATCGAGGCATCGGCAAGGGCCTGGGTGACGGTGGCGCCGATCGAATCGATGATGGCTTTCGGGTCGTGCTCGACCCATCCCTGTTTGGGATACGTGGGCGGAACCTCCCGTTGTCCCTGGCCAACCGGTTGCAGCCTGGTATCGTAAACGACGGCCCGGGTGCTCGTGGTTCCCTGGTCGATTACCAAGATGCGGTCGCGGGCCATGACGTGAATCTCCGATCAGAACAGGCCTGGAACGGGCAAGAGGAGGAATGACCGAAGCAACGATCCCGAATGGAGCCTCCTGAGTGGGGAGGACATCCCGGGTCGAACCGAGCGTTTCGAACTGAAGATCATTCCGCTGACCCCGCAAAACGGTCAGCATCGGCCAGCGCGGGCCGCGACGCAAGACGGCCGCGACAAATACCTCTCAATTCGGAGGGATCGCATGACGGGATCATTGCTGGGAACGTGGCCGGTGCTGTTCGGACAGATGGCGGAGGGAGTCAGACTCGAACCGGCGGGGCCAACCCTTCTCATGTGGCTGATCGCACTGGCGGGATGTGTGGCGGTGATTCTCGTGATCGGCGTGCCGATTGTCCTGGGAATCCGCCTGGATGCCCGCCGCAGGGAAATGGAGCACCAGGAGCGAATGCGGGCGATTGAGCTGGGCCGTCCCCTTCCGGACGAGACGGGATGGTGGACTCCCGCTCGATTGGCGGTTGGCATTGGTATAGGGGTGCCGATCGGCGTCTTCGCGATCGGAGTCAAGGCGGCCGAGTTGTCTGGAGCCGCGCCGTTCATCTGGCCGTCGGCTGGGGCGGTCGGCGTGGCGGCGGTCATTTGCGGCACGGTGCTCGCCGCTCGGGCGACCATGAACCCTCCGAACACCTCGGCCAACTCACACGCTAAACCCTACGTCCATCCCGACGTGTACGACGCTGCCGAACATCAGCATTCGTAACGAGTTTCTTCGCGTACGCCCCTGGGCCCTCCTGGCTCTCGAATTCAGCCAGACCCACCTTGCGGTCCTGGCAACACGCCCCGAAGATTGCTCCCCTCGAACACGAAAGGCTCGTCATGAGCGATGATAATCTTGTCATCCTGATTCCCATAGTGGCGATCTTGATGCCGCTGGTTCTGGTGCCCACCGTGATCGTACTCCGTCAGCGGGCTCGGCGACGCGAGTGGGAATACCGGGAACGAATGAAAGCGATGGAGATGGGACTCCCGGTTCCGGGCTCCGAGGTTTGGGCCGCTCGGGTGGCGATTGCGCTCGGCGCGGTTATGCCCGTGGGAGTGTTCACGATTGCCTGGATCGCCAGCCTGACCACGACGGTGGACGAGGTCTGGATTGCGGCAGCCATCGTGGGAGTTGTCGGGGTCATTCAGGGATCGAGACTGGCGAAGCAGGCCATTACGGGAACCCGCCCGAATGGACGGGATCGCGACGGGCTCGACCTAACGCAGAATCATGCAAAACCGAAGTTCGACCCCGACGCTTACGAGGCCATTGTGCGCCACGGCTGAGTTGAGTCGTCGGTCTCAACGGGCCTCGGAGGTTGCCTCGAACAGGCTGGCATCGCGGTCACGAGCCAGTTCCAGCCGCAATTCCTCAACCTGCATTTCCAGCCGAGCGATCTCCCGAATACAACTGTTCAAGGCAATGTTCATTTCGTGTTGAGACACGTTGGACAGGTGCAGGTGATGGGCGATCGGGTCGCGGACACACTCGCCGAGCATTCGTTCCAGCTTCTGATCGAATTTACGTACGATCGGACGACGAACGACCACCGTCCATCCCCAGACCGGTCTGACGAGCGATTTGAGCAGGCGTTTCATCTGTGAAAGACTCCGTTCTCGTGAGGATCGGCATGATCGAGGGGTGAGCATTGGGACGCATCGCCACAGCGGGCCACGAGGTCGGCATAGGCCCGCGCGGCGATCGACCAGTCGTGATGTGTTTTCACATGATTAAGTGCTGCCTCGCCAATGGCTCGGCGCATCGAGGGATTGCGTGCGAGTTCAAGCATCCGATCCGCGAGCCCGTTTTCACCGTCACGGTCAGGATTCCAGGTGACGACCGTCTCAGCCGGATAGTCACGGAAGCTGGCGACCTCGGTGACGATCGAGGCGACGCCTGACCGGCGAAAGTCCAGCAACGAGGCGGACGTTTCGCCATAGGTGGGCGGGCGTCGCAGGCCAAGCCCGACATCAACCGCGCCCACGAGCCGCTCGTAATCCATCTTCAATGCTTGCCCCAGGAACAGGACGCGGTCGTCCAGGCCCTCGTCCTGAACGAGTTGCCGGGCTCGGCCCTGTTCCCAGTCCTTTCCCACGAACAGAAGGATGGCCCGGTCTACCTGGCGACGAATCTTCGCAAAGGCCCGGATGGATTCTTCGTACATCTTCATGGATGTGAGATTGCCGAAACATCCAAAAACAACCGCATCGGTTGGGATGCCGAAGTGTTGACGAGTGGCGTTGACCTGGGCGAGACTCTGAGGGTTGGGTGATGCCCCCATCGGGATGACCACGGTTCGGTCCACGAATTCGGGCATCGTCTGCCGGACAAGTTCTCGGCAGTAGGGGGAATGGACGACCACGAAGCGGGACCGCTCGAAGATCTCGCGGTTCAAGGCAACGCCGCGTCGCATGGCGGCGGCCTGGACACCACCAGGTTCAGAATGCCAGGTGTCCACACGCTCCTCAGGGTCAATCTGACCGGCGGCTCGTTCCTGAGCGATGATTCGCTCGAAATGCCCCGAAGGAACATCGGGTTGATTGGCGTACCAGAAGTGGAAGCCCGCCAAATAATAGTCATGCAGGACCGTGATGCCGGGATGCTGCCGCAAGCACTCGTAAACGGATCTATGATACCATGAGTTACCCATTTGATAAATGATTGCCCGAGGGGGGAGTACCGCGAGCCTTCGGGCAAACGAGGCGCGATCAAAGCAGCGGAATCGGCGATCGGAGAGGCCCAGTTCGGGCACGTAGTCGCCATCGTGAAACAGATCGACGTTCACCTGCTCATGGAGCGCCAGCGCCAAGCGGTGTGCATAATCCGCAATACCGGTTGCCTTGGGAGGGTAGGGGGAAATCATGGCAACGCGTTGTCGATCGGGACGAAGTCGGAAATGGGGCCGGGGGACCTTCGACTCCAGGCATTTCACAATCGACGCTCGGGCCACTGCTCCGAGATTGGATCGGCAAAGCGCATCGGTCCGCTCGATGGCGGCCTGAGCCAGTACCTGGGCGCCGGAACGATCTTCGAGCAGCCGAGCCATGCCCTGGGCGATGGCCTCGGTGTCGGACGGATCCACGAGAATCCCCGCCTCGCCGACGAGGTCGATTTGCGACGAGTTGCGCCCAGCGATGACTGGGGCTCCGCTCCGCATGGCTTCAAGAATTGGGAGCCCAAGCCCTTCGTAGTGCGAGGGAAAGACAAAGGCCGAGCAACTGCGGTAGAGTGCTTCAAGCGTGGAATCATCGACATCACGCGGAACGATCACATGATCGCCGATCGAATGGTTCAAGGCATACGCAAGAATTTTATCTCGATAGATGGCGTCGTAGGCCCCAGCGACGACCAGCTGGGTGCCGGCTCGGAGCACCGGATCAAGCATGGAGAACGCATCAAGCACCCCCCAGGCGTTTTTGCGGTCATCTCGCCCACCAAGGTGAAACAGGAACGGCTTGGATACCCCGAGGCGGCTCAGCCGGTGGGAGTCGGGATCGGAGCCATCGGCATCAGCAGGCCGGAACCGTGGATCGACGGCCAAGGGGAGGGAAACGACCCGATCCGCTCGAATCCCGAGCCGCTGCACGGCATCGCGGCGAGTTGCGTCCGAGATCGCCAGAAAACGATTATAATGACGTAACGTATCGATTCGGTGATGATACCGTCGTCGAACGCCGGGATCACTGAGGTAGGCCTCAGGAAAGAGCAAGGGAATCAGGTCGTACAGAACTGCGATGAGCGGCAATCCCCCCGGGGTCGGCGCGGGAGGCTCGAAGCCCGGCGCAAGCTCAAACGGGTTTAACATGAGCAGCGCATCGAGGCGGTCTGAGTTCTGAGTGGCGATGGTCTGCCAGCGTCCCTGAATGGTCTCGTCGCCTTCATCGAGACCCACGGAAACGGTCTGAACCGTCGGCCCGTGAATCTCTGGAATCCGGTCGATAGGCAACGCTCGATACGAATAAAGCACCCATTCATCCGTCAAACTGGACTCGGCCAGCGAACGGAGTAAGGCCGCGGCGTAGCGACCGACACCTCGGTCTCGGCTTCCTTCGGACTGAAGCGGCAAGAGGTCAATTCCGAGACGCATCAGGCCACCCCTCTCCGAAGCATCGTCGTGTGATCAGCCGGGCGATCGGGGAAGCAGAGCCGGCGGTATACATCGAGAAGTTGTGCCCAGGTGTGTGAACGGCGAACATGATCGTTTGCCGATTGACCGATCTTCTGTCTCAGGTCGGTGTCGAGCACGAGTGACCTGAGAACGGCGCCGAGTTGAGCGACTCCTGAATGCTCGTCCGTCCACGAAATTTTGCGAACGACCGCGTCGGGATATTCGGCGAAGGTACCAACATCGCAAACGACGGTCGGGAGCCCTCGTCGAAGCAGGTCGAGCAGGGCGGCGGACGACTCACCATTGGTCGGTGGTCGCCGCAGACTAAGCCCAACATCGAATGCGTCGATCGCGCGTTCGAAGTCGTCATCCGAGAGATGGCCGAGGAATCGGACCCGATCCCGGACGCCAAGACGAGCGGCCTCGCAGCGAGCCTCTCCGTTGCCCAGATCGCGGCCAACGAACAATAGAACCGCTTGAGGAAGATCGGAAAGCGCGTTGGCAAACGCCCGGATCGTCTCCCGGTTCAGCTTGGTCGGATGAAGAATGCCGACGGCGCCGAGGACAACTGCGTGGTCATCTAATCCGAGCGACCGACGCGCCTTGCGTTTCCGATTGAGGTCGATCGGGTCAGGATCGCAGCCGATTGGCGCAACGTGGACCTTCTTTGAGAGCCAGGGGAACGTCGCGGCAATTTGATCTCGGCTGGTTTGCGAATGCACGAGGATCGCGGTTGCACGCTCCAGGATTCGGCGGTTCATGGTCACACCACGACGGACCATTTCGTCCTGGATGTCCCAGGTTCCGGGCTTCCAACCGGTGACCAGTTCGGCCAAACCGGAATCGTGGGCGTGACCGGAATAGTTGAGCTCGTCGATCAAGTGCGCATTCATGCGACCCGTCATCAGGCCGTAGCTTGCATGAAAACCGGCGAGTGCTTGGTCGTGCAGAACCACGATGCCCGGATGATTGAGAAACGGTTCGTAGAGATACGTATGAAACGACGAATTCCCAAATTGATAAATGGTCGCTTCGTAACGGACCAGATTCCGACGGCGATCGAACATGGAAGCGTCAAACGTTGCATACCGGCTGGAGGAGTCGGTCAACGCGGGGCGATCGCTCGGGGCGTGGTAGAGATCGATCAACGTCTCATCGCGGAGGGACGTGCAAATACGTTCTGTATATCGGGCGATTCCTGATGGAGTCGGAGGCAGAGGAGAGAAGATGGCGATCCGAGGAGGCGAAGGATCGCGTGTAAGAGTTCGTCGGCCTCGCGGGGACGTCTGCTGTGGGCGTGGCGCTTCAAGGACGCGAAGGGTCCGATCGGCCACCTCGGACCAGCGAAACTGTTCGGATCGGTCTTGCCCTTGCCATCCGAGTTGCTGTCGTAGAGAAGGGTTTTCCAGCAATCGCACCATCGCCGTGGCCAGATCAGAGGGTTCCGCGGCATTGGTGAGAAGTCCGGCATTACCCAGAACCTCGGGTTGTGAAGAATTGTTCGCGGCAATGACCGGAGCACCCAGTTGCATGGCTTCAAGAATCGGCAGACCAAACCCTTCGTAGAGCGACGGAAAAACAAAGGCAACGCAGGACCGATAAAGCGTGATCAAGGTCTCCTGATCAACGGCGTTGGTAAGCACAAGTTGATCGGAGATCCCTGCGGCTTCCGCGTGGCGGCGAAGCTGCTGGACCTCAGCTTCGATCAGGGAACAGGTCACCACCAGTTGAGTTCGATCGCGATGATGGGCTGGAAGCAGGGCAAAGGCATCAATTAGCCCTTGAAGATTTTTGCGTGGATCACTGCTGCCGAGGCAGAACAGGAACGGGCGGTCGATCCCGAGACGATCCAGAACGGCGGCGTTTATGCTGGAATCGTAACGATCGTGCGTTGATGGCTCACTGGCCGTGCCGATGGTTTGAACTCGCGAGGGTGGTAGGCCGAGCAATTGAAGCGTGTCCTGCCGGGTCGCCTCGGAGATTGCCAGGAGGCGGTCGTAACGGCAGAGTCGTCTGAGATGCCCATAAAACCAACGGCCGACATTTTCGTTGACCAGATATGTTTCTTGAAAAAGAAACGGAATCAGGTCGTAGACAACCGCCGCGGTTTGGATGCCACTGACCGGTCGGTGCGGAAGCCCGTAGAATTCCCAGGTTTCGAAGGGGCTGAGGAGGAGGAACCAGTCCAGAGCGCCGACATCTTCAACCAGGGAGCGTTCAATGGCATGTTGAAGGGTGTGTTCACCCTGGTGATGGTTGCGGCGAACCTCCCGAATGCGGGTGCGGGAGGATGTCGGGAGGGACTCTCGAGAGAGATCTTCGTAAGTGTAGAGAATGTACTCGTGCTCGTCTTCACGTTCGAGCATGGCTGCGAGGAGACTTCTCGCGTAGCGGCCGATACCTCGCCCGCGGCTGTAGGGGGATTGAATGGCGAGTACGTCGACCCCGATCCGCACGATGACCTCCCTGCCGCTGCGTCACGAAGTTGAGTCGGGGAGCCTTCAGTCGTTTCCCCGCGAATCATCAGGCTGCGTCGGCCGTGGCTCGATCAGGTTCCTGGGTGGTGGCCGCTTCGGATGCGGGTGTGCCGACATGACGAATGTACGAGTCGATCACCTGATCAATGGGGCCGTCGGCCTGAAGGACTCCTCGGTCGAGCCAGAGACCCCTGGTGCAAATCTTGGAGAGCGCGTCCATATCGTGGGAGACGATCACCACCACGTTTGAGCGATCAATCACCTGATGAATGCGCTCTCGAGCCCTGCTCTGAAACGAGGCATCGCCCACGCTGAGGGTTTCATCGAGCAGCAAAATGTCGGGATCGACCTCGGTGGCGACTGCAAACGAGAGCCGGGAGAGCATGCCGGTCGAGTAGTATTTCAAGGGCAGCGATGCGAACTCATGAAGACCGGAGAAATCCCAGATCCGGTTGATCCGAGCCTTCATCTGTTTCCGATCGAACCCGAGCAACGCGCCGTTGAGATAGACATTCTCCTCGCCGGAAAGTTCAAAGTTGAACCCAGCGCCCAGCTCAATCAAGGGGGCGACACGACCATTGACCACGATCCGGCCGGAGGTCGGGGAGTAGATCCCGGCAATAATACGGAGTAACGTGCTTTTGCCCGCGCCGTTGGCTCCAAGAATTCCGATGCGTTCACCACGACGAATGTTCAGATCGATCCCGCTAATTGCCCAGAACGACGACTGATTGCTCTGCTCGCGACGGAGGAATAGATCCATGCAGGCGCGTTTGAGCGAATAGTATTTGTCGCTGTAGGTGGTGAACCGCAGCGAAACGCGCTGCAGGTCGATGACCGTCTCGTGACTCACCTCTGCCTCTCCTTGACCTCGCGGCCTCGATTCAGAGCCGGAAGACCAGTTTGTCCTCATACGACTTGAACGTGACATAGCCGATTCCCAGGGCCACCGCCGCGATGCCGGCAGTCGAGAGGAAGAGCATCCAGGAAGGCCAATGACCTTCATAGATGGTGACGTGAAACATGCGGATAAACGGGTATGCGGGGTTGAGCCAGAATCGCCAGGCAATTTCCTCAGGAAGGGCGTTGATCGGATAGACGATTGGGGTGGCAAAATACCAGGCCTGAAGAAAGACCGTGAGCAGATGACCAAAATCTCGGTAGAACGTGTTCACCGTCGCGGCGATGAGTCCGAGGCCCAGCGTGAAGATCGCGTAGATGAAGATCGCGATCGGGACCATCAGGAGCGACGGAGTAAACCGGGCTCCGAGCGGGACCATCAGGAGAAACAGAGCCGTCATCGAGAGAGTCAACATGGTGGTGTTGAGCACTAGCCTTGAGAGCGGGAAAATCATTTTTGGGATGTAGATTTTCCGAATCAAGCCTTCGTTGGAAATGATGCAGGTGGACGACTCGGTGACTGTTCCGACCAGCAGTCCCCAGGGGACCATGCCTGAGAACAAATAAAGTGCGTAATCGGTTCCCCCTTTGCCGAACTTGAACAGATGCGTGAAAACCAGCGAAAGGGTGACCATCATCAAGATGGGATTCAGGAGCGTCCACAAGAATCCCAGCAACGACCGTTGATACCTCGTTCGAAGGTCCTGGGCCACCAGGTTTTTCAGGACCGCCCGGAAGCGATAGAGTTCCTGGGCGTCACGGACGAGGATGGTCAATCCGTTCAGGCCAGGCAGTGTGTCACGACCAGGTGGGAACACCTGCGGGATTGGCGTCGTCGGAGACGAGACCTGTGTGGCCATAACGGTTCACTTCCGTGTGAATGAAGGCGGGATCGGAATCAGGTCCGATCTCGGTCGGAGAGGCCCGAGAGTGCTTGGCCTGACCATGAGGTCTCGACCAACTGTCGGCCTTCCTCCCTGCGGCTCGACTGTCGTTCGATGCGATTCGGTGCAAATGATACGGTTTCGCGCGCTCTTGTGAAGCCCAAGTCAGCTCGGCCGCCTGATCGAGCGGTGGCGACCACTCCCGAAGCCCAGACCGCCATCAGCGGTTCAATGGGCACGTGAAACCGTGCCGAGACAATGGTCAGGGCGTGGAACACGGCAATCAAGGTCGCCGCCAGTAGCGTGGGTGCGATCCGACGACGGAGGTTGGGGCCGAGCCCAATCAAGCCAACAATTGCAAGTAGTGACAGCCCAAGGTGTCCGGTACGATAGATCAGGCTTCGGGTCTTGGGGTTGGTATCATCCCAGAGAATGAACGAACGAAGCCGTTTCGCGCAGAGACGGGGATAGCGAAGCGGATCGGCCTGCAGATCGTCGAGTGCTCGACGAAGGAGCCATCGCGATCGGCCCGGTTCGTTGAGCGTTGCGAGGGTTTGCCGGTCGTCCGCGGTCAGGGCGATATCGTCGATGTAGCCGGCCTCGTGACGAGCGTCCCACAAGGCTCGGTTCCGATCGGCCAGGCCTGGGCCGCTATTCGCAAGGATCGTCTCGACCGAAGCTCGAACAACCTTATCGGTTCCTTCGCTCAGTGAGCAGTTCCCCTGCCAGAAGGCGTACCCGAAGGTGCTCTTGACCGGTACGAACTCTCCGTGAACACGAGCGTTGCGGACAATCCAGGGGGCGACCGTCAGGGACGAGATGAGTGCAACAACCGTGAGCGGCCCGATCGCGCGACGAAATCCCTGGCCTTGCACCGCGACCCAGGCAATGGCGGGAGCAATCAACCCGAGAATCGGATCGCAGAGCACCAGAAGGCCGAGGATTCCTCCCACGGCCAAGGCATCGAGCCGATGGGCTGAGCGGGCCATCCGATACGCTCCGACAAAGGCAAGTGTCACCAGCGTCGCCGCAAGCCCAGCCACCTGAACATGAGTCGCGACGTAGATAAGTGTCGGATGCACGGCGGTTAACAGCCCGGCAACGATCGCCATGCGAGGTCGATCGGGAACAATCTGATAGACCAGCGCCATCACCGCCAGTGTCATCGCTCCTCCCAGCGCCGCCTGTCCGAGCTGGAGGAGCAGAAGGGCCTCGGGCGTTTCGATGCCTCCCACCGCGAAGGCTGCCGCAACCAGGAGCGGATAGAGCGGGGCCTGCTGTGAGGTGGGACCATCAACACCGAGAAAGCGAATCGAGAACCCCCGGCCTTCGAGCAAGTTCGAGGCAATCTCGCCGTGCTCGTAGGTACTCCGGGGAACGGTGTGGCTTTGGAGTACAACAATCGCCGAAACCCTCACCGTGACGGCGAGGGCGACGATGGCAAGAATCCAGCGAAGTTGAGGCATCCAGGCCGACTCCCCGGGGCCTGTTCGCGACGGAACCTCGTCGCCCCATTCCTGTGGCCCGCAACACTCTGACGCCGATGGGCCGGTCGGTCAAGGCGGGTTCGAGGAGCAAACGGCACGCCGAGTGCAGAAAACATCAGGAAAGCGACCACCACGGAGATCAACCACACCCGGGAGCCGTTCACACCATGAAGACTCGTACGAAACTGGCCCTTGGACTGATGGCCGGAGCCGGTCTCTCCTTCGCGGCCCGATCGTGGCTCAGACGCCAACGTCACATCGAGCTGCGTGGGAGGGTGGTGGTCATTACCGGGGCATCCAGTGGGCTGGGCTTAATCCTGGCTCGCAAGGCTGCTCGACGCGGAGCGATTGTGGTTCTCGTGGCGAGAAATGCCGAGGCGATCGAACAGGCCGCACGAGAACTGATCGCCGAAGGAGCCCTGGCAACACTGGCCATCCCGACCGACATCGCCGATCGAACCGCCGTCGAAGCGATGATGGATCGGGTGATTCAGCAGTTCGGACGCATCGACGTCTTGATCAACAACGCGGCGCTGATGATGGTCGGACCGCTGGAGGCAATGACCCTCGATGACCTCCGTCACCTTCACGAGGTCAATTTCTGGGGAGGCGTCTATTGCTCGTTCGCCGCCTTGCCCCACATGAGGGCGGCCGGAGGCGGCCGGATCGGCAACGTCGTCTCGATCGGCGGCCGCATCGCCGTGCCGCATCTGCTGCCGTACACGGCGAGCAAGTTCGCCTTCTCGGGGTTCACAAGGGGGCTCTATCCAGAACTTGTAAAGGATCGTATCTACGTCACCGGATTTTATCCGGCCATGATTCGCACCGGAGGGCATACCAACGCGCTGATGAAAGGGGATCGCCACGCCGAGTACGCCTGGTTCGCGGCCGGGGATGTGAACCCGATCACGGCGACCTCGGCCCACACCAGCGCCGAACGGTTTCTCGAAGCGATTTGCAACGGCGATCCCGAGGCCCCCGTCACCTGGCCCGCCCGGCTGGGGCCGATCGTCGATGCCATTGCTCCGGCCTGGTTTGCGGAGCTGAATGCTCTGGTCGAACACTCCATGCCCGAACCGTCAGCCGACGAACAGAACGATCCGCCGATCCCTGGGGAACGGCTGCGAGGAACGGTCGCGGCCGTTCTCAGTCGACTTGTCCCGGATCAAGCTCAACCGGGATGAGCATGCGGCAACGATGGGTGCTGGGAGAGCATCGCACCCCGGCGTGGTCAAGGTGTCTGGGAAAGACACCGGCTGCCGGGGGCGATTCGTTCGATGTTCAGGCGAGCAACTCGGGGATCACTCGGGCCGGTTCGACGCCGGTGAGCCGCTGGTCGAGCCCCTGGTAGCGATAGGTAAAGCGCTCGTGATCGAATCCCATGAGCTTCAGGACGGTGGCATGGAAGTCTCGAATGTGGACGGGATTGTCGACGATGTTATAGGAGAAGTCGTCGGTTTCTCCATAAATCGCCCCGCCGCGAGCACCACCACCGGCCATCCACATGGTGAAGCACCGTGGGTGGTGGTCGCGCCCGTAATTCTCACGGGTCAAATTCCCCTGACAGTAAATTGTCCGGCCGAACTCACCTCCCCAGATGACCAGCGTCTCATCGAGCAGGCCACGGGATTTGAGGTCCTGAATCAGGCCCCAACACGGTTGATCGACGTCCTTGCACTGATCAGGGAGGCGGCCGGAGACGTTGGCGTGCGTGTCCCAGTTGTTGTGGTAAATCTGCACGAACCGAACACCCCGCTCGACCATCCGACGAGCAAGCAACGCGGTGTTGGCGAACGTGCCAGGGTTCGAGACGTCGGGACCGTAGAGTTCGAGGGTCGCTTCCGACTCGCTCGCCAGGTCGGTCAACTCGGGAACGCTTGACTGCATGCGGAAGGCCAGCTCGTATTGCTGGATCCGGGTGTTGATTTCCGGGTCGCCAAGCTGGGCGTACGTCCGTTCGTTCAGGGCGTTCAGCCCGTCGAGCGTGGTTCGGCGCACGGCGGCCGGAACGCCCTCAGGGTTGTTGATGTAAAGAATCGGGTCGCCCGCGGTCCGGAACGAGACCCCCGCATGTTCGCCCGGCAGGTAACCGGACGACCAGAGCCGCCCCGAAATGGCCTGGATCTGCTCGGTGTTCGACGGACGAGCCACCAGGACCACGAAGGTCGGCAAATCGTGGTTGTCCGATCCCAGGCCATACGACGCCCACGAACCAAGGCAAGGGCGGCCGGTCACCATGTTCCCGGTTTGCATGTAGCTGATCGCCGGCTCGTGGTTGATCGCCTCGGTATGCATGCTTCGGATGAAGCAGAGGTCATCCACCATCTTGGCCGTCTGCGGCAGGAGTTCCGACACCCACATGCCGCTCTCGCCGTGCTGGGCGAACGCATATTTGGACGGAGCAATGGGAAACCGAGCCTGCCCGCTCGTCATCGTCGTGAGACGCTGACCCATTCGGATCGACTCGGGAAGGTCGGTATCGAACAGGTCTCCCATGGCCGGCTTGTAGTCGAACAGGTCCATCTGCGAAGGACCGCCCACCATGTGCAGATAAATGACGTGCTTAGCCTTGGGCGCGAAGTGCGGCCCGACGGGCAAGCCCTGGGAGTCGGCACTGGCCGACGCCGATCGCTCGCCAAGTAACGAGGCGAGGGCGGCCATGCCGACGGCATTGGCCCCCCGACCGAAGAAGTGGCGGCGCGTCTCGTTCTGGACGAATTGGCGGAGAGGATCCATGATTGCTCCTCAAGGAAGAAAAGGGTGTGAACTCACTTCGTCAGCACTTCGTCCAGATTCATCAACTGATTGGCAAGCATGGTCCAGGCAGCCAGGGTCTCCGGGTCAAGCTCGGTGTTTGCCGGAGAGGTCCCCAGGGCGATCAGAGCCGAGGCATCTTCCGGGTGCCCCTGATAGTGCGCGAGCAACTCACCGAGCGATGCGCGGACAATCTCCAACTCCTCCGAATCCAAGGGGCGGGCGACCAGTCGAAGGGCCATCGCCTGCACACGATCGTCGTCCGATTCGCAGGTCGAGATGAGGGTGCGTTCCGCCAGGTGACGAGCCGCCTCCACGTACTGGACATCGTTCAGGGTTGCCAGAGCCTGCAAGGGCGTGTTGGTCCGCTCGCGACGAACGGTGCAGTATTCCCGGCTCGGAGCGTTGAAGACTTCCATCGAGGCCGGCGGCGCGGCCCGCTTCCAGAAGGTGTAAAGGCTGCGGCGATAGAGGCCGGTCCCTTTGTCTTCTTCATAAAAGCGGGTGTTGCTGCCGGGCATGGCGACGGCTTCCCAGACCCCCTCGGGCTGGTACGGCTTGACACTCGGCCCGCCGATGGTTTCGGCGAGCAACCCGCTGGCCGAGAGGGCGTAATCGCGAATCATCTCGGCATCCATGCGGAAGCGAGGTCCGCGGGAAATCAGGCGATTTTGCGGGTCGCGCTCCAGAGCCCCGGCAGAGACGGCGGCCGACTGCCGGTATGCCGCCGAGGTGACCATCAAGCGATAGAGATGCTTGAGATCCCAGCCCGATTCGCGGAACTCGAGGGCCAGCCAGTCGAGCAACTCGGGATGGCTGGGCAGCTCTCCGCTGATCCCGAAATCGCCGGTCGTCGCAACCAGGCCGGTCCCGAACAGTTCTTGCCAGGCGCGATTCACTGTAACTCGGGCCGTCAATGGATGATCGTCGCTTAAGAGCCATTGAGCGAAGCCGAGCCGGTTTCGGGGGGCTCCCTCGTCCATCGGTGGCAGGATGGCAGGGGTCGCGGCGGAGACCTCCTCCCGGCGCTGATCGTATTCACCTCGATGCAGGACGAAGGCCGTTGCCGGTTGATCGCGTTCAGCGGTCACATGAGCAATCGTCCCTCGGGCCTTGATCTCAGCCTCCTCGGCTTCCAGAGCGGCCAGGGTTGCTTGCAGGTCTCGATTCGTCTCATCAACGTATGCGAGCCACCAGTCGAAGGCCGCGTTGACCTCCTCCTCCGGTCGCGAATCGGCGTTCGTGGCGACGAGCCGGAGCGTGCGATCGCCTCCGGCTAGGGCGGCCATTTCGGTGGTGGAGAGCGATCGGTGGTAGAGCCGAACATCCCGAATCGTCGCGCCGTCGAGTCGGCTCGATCCGTTTCGCTGGCCAACCTTCAAGGGAACTTCGGTTCGAATCGTTCCCTTGAGCTGGTCCGAAACCACATCGACGCCTTGCGGCTGACCGTTCAAAGCGATTGAGACACCAGCCGCCTTGCCCGATCCGTCGTAAGAAACGCTGATATGAGTCCATCGGTTGCGCTCGATCTCAGATTTCGAGACCACCTTGATCGCATCGCCTGGCCAGGTGTGGACGATGTGAGTTCCAACGCGGTTCCCCTCGATCCAGAGGTCCCAGCCGCGGTGCTCACTCGCCTCGTCCATCCGGGCAACCACGGCGCCGGCCATCCCTCGGCGAGGGAGTTTGACCCACGCGGACACCGTGAAGTCGTCACTCGTGTCGAAATCGCCGACCCCGGCCAGTTCGAGGGCCCCGACTGGACCGGGACTGATTCCTTCGCCAAGTTGGGCGAGCAGGGTCTGGCCTTCAGAGGGAATTTCGGACGTCACACGGTCGGCGGTCGCCTCGGCCAACCAACGGTCAAACGCCGATCGGGACTCGATCTTGTGGGCGTCGCTGGCGGCGCGGGCTTCGGCCAGGACCCTGGAAAGTTCCGTCCAACGATCTCGATCCTGGTCGGCCGGAACGTGAATGATCGGCGGGGTGTCGCGGATGTTGCCGTCCATCGCCCCCTGCGTCGTGTTATTGAAGAAGGCGGCCAACTGGTAGAATTCGCGCTGACTCAGCGGATCATATTTGTGATCGTGGCACGTGGCACAGTTTGCGGTCAGTCCGAGGAAGATGGTTGCGACCGTCTCCGTCCGGTCTCGGGTGTAGCCGACGAGGTTCTCCTCGGGAATCGTGCCGCCTTCGTTCGTGGTGATATTGCAGCGGTTGAAGCCCGTGGCGATGAGCTGGTCGAGATCGTGGTCGGGCAAGAGGTCGCCGGCAAGTTGTTCAAGGGTGAACTGGTCGAACGGCATATTTTGATTGAATGCCTTGATCACCCAGTCTCGATACGACCACATGGTTCGCTCGTTGTCGAAATGCAGCCCGTGGGTGTCGGCGTAGCGGGCCGCGTCGAGCCAGGTCCGGGCGCGATGCTCTCCCCAATGAGGAGAGGCAAGCAGGCGATCGACGTAGGATTCATAAGCCTCAGGAGTCGGGTCATTGACGAATGCCTCGACTGCCTCGGGAGCAGGGGGAAGGCCGGTCAGATCGAGACTCGCGCGTCGGGCAATCGTACGGCGGTCGGCCTCGGGCATCGGCGACAGCCCGGCCTGTTCGAGTCGATCGAGAATGAATGCGTCGATCTCGTTGCGGACCCACGACGGCTCGGAAATCTCCGGCAGTTCGGGTCGTTGAGGAGGGATGAACGACCAGTGCGGCTCGTATTCGGCTCCCGCCTCGACCCAGCGACGGAGCGTGGCTTTTTGCTCCGCCGTCAGCGTTTTATGCGACGAGGGAGGTGGCATGATCTCGAACTCATCGTCCGATTCGACGCGGTAGATCAGCTCGCTCAGTTCCGGATCACCCGGAACGATCGACTCGGCCTCGATGGCGGCATCGCGCTGGTCGAGCCTCAAATCCGCTTTTCGGGCGGCACTGTCCGGCCCGTGGCAGGAAAAACAATTCTCCATCAGAATCGGCCGGATGTCCCGGTTGTATCGCGGAACCTCGTTGGTCTCGGCTGCGGACGAGTCGGCGGCCACCATCCCCACGAGCAGGACGGCCATGCCGACTCGACACGCAGAACGTGGGTGGTCACGATGATCGAAGCGGCGATGGCTCATGCAAGTTCTCCCTCAGTCCGAGGCCACTCGGGCCGATCAAGGATGGTTTGATTGCGACGATGCTGATGATTGCGGAAGGGCTCGGCTCCAGTACTTGACGCCCGACCGGATGTGGCGGCTCATAGCCCGCACGGCACCGACCCGGTCGCCCTGGAGCAAGGCATCGACGATCGCCAGGTGTTCGTGAGCTTCCAGTTCCAGGCGACGGTAATCATTCCGAGACTGATCGCGGGCCCACCCGGCATCGCGAAAGGCGCGAAAGAGCAAGGTCAAGCGTCCCAGTTCCTCGGCCAGAAAGGCGTTACCGCTCGACCCGGCGATCAGGTCGTGCAAGCGGCTATCCAGTTCCCGGGCGCGAAGGACGAACCGGGGCCGATCGCCCGACCGCACTCCGACCATCGCTTCCAGCTCGTTCCGCAAGGCGGCTAGTTCATCCGGGTCAATCCGACCACAGGCACTCCGAACCGCCTCGCATTCGAGCGCCCGGCGGACCTGGCAGATCTCCCGGACCTCGGTCGCGGTGAAGCGGCGGACGATCGCCCCTCGGTTCGGCAAAACGTCCAGAACCCCCATGCCGGCGAGCGCAATCAGAGCCTCTCGAACCGGCGTGTGGCTGACGCCGAACCGGTCAGCGAGCGTCTGCGTGACGAGGTGCTGACCCGGCGCGAGACGACCCCGGATGACATCTTCGAGCAACGTCTCCACGATCGTTTGACGACGCAGGCCATGATCACATTTCAACGCGGCAGGTCGGGCGGGGCTCGTCACTGAGGTCGATCCGAAAGCGGCAGGACGCTGCGACGCGCATCGATCCAACAGAACCAATCGACCCCCGCAACGCGATGGCCGATGTTCGTTCCGTGGTTGGGATGAGTTCGCCAGCAGCACTGAAAGGGGAGGGAACGCGTGGCTCGTATCGAGAGCCATTCATGACCCTCCCACCTTACCGATCTCGGAACCCGTCTCGCAAGCAGTTTTTCGACAGAATCACGCAACGATTCTGTAGAATGAGGGGGCTGCAGGGGATTGCAAGGGATTAGCTCAGGCTGGCCAGGCGAGGGTCCGTTGGTGGGCCGACTCAGGGATTTGAGCGATCGCCTCGGCCAGTGCACGGGCGGCGGCCTGTCGAGAGGCGAGCCTGGACATCCGACGGCGGCCGGCATCGGCCATGCGTCGGTAGCGGTCGGGATCGCGGTCGGCAACTCGAGCCGCTTCGAGAAGCTGGTCGTGCAGGTCTTGCCAGTTCAGGCGATGCCAGAAGGTTTCGAACCGGGGTTCGGGATCGTGCGGAATGAAGGTTGGCTCGGGAGCGCTTCGGACGACGAACGCGACCTGATCGTCAATGTAATCCTCCATCGCCGTATGACGAGGGGCCACCGCTGGCCGTCCCGCGGCGAGCGACTCCTGCAAAGGAAGGCACGCCCCCTCGGCTTTACTCGTGTTCAGGTAGAAGGTGGTGGCTCGGTTTAGCGAGGCAAGATCCTCGTCGCTCAGATAGTCGGTGATCACGACCACCCGGCAGGCGTGCGGCAGATTCAGATGATGATATCGAGCACGCAGTTCCTTGAGCTCGAAGTATTCACGGTCGGGGTTTGTGGCGAGCTTGAGCACGAGTGTTGCATCAGGGCGATCCTTGAACGCGACCAGGAACGCGCTGAGCAGGTCGTCGATGTTTTTTCGACGATCGCCCAGGTTGAAGATGCTCGTGAAGACCAGGCCGCTCAGGTGCAGAGGGGCCACCGGGGGCCGAGCAATGCGCAGCGTGGGGGTACGGCCGAGCAATCGGTTCTTCGTCTGAAAGAGCCGTTCGGCCGCTTCCTCACTCAGATAACGCATGATGTGCTGTTTGTAGAACGCCCGGCCCCGGCGATAGGCTCCTGCCGCCGCCCGATGCCAGGCGGGGCGATCCGGGGCCGAATCGGCCGGAGCAGGGGACGGGGGAGGCTCGGATTCGATCGCCGCATCGCTCCAGCCCTCGAACACGATGTGCCGGCATTCCAACTCCACCGACTCGTTCAAGGTCCGATCGGGCACGGCAAAGGCCGACTCGGACAGTGGAACCGGCACGACCGCCACGGGTGGCCGAACTCCCTCGCGCTGAAAGACCGAGGCGGTGAATCGGCAAGCGGTCACGACCAGATCAGCTCGATCAAGAATCCGTTTCCAGTTCTGCCGGGTGTCGAGCCCCATGTCACGGTCGGGGAGCGAGGGAAACTCCCAGAACGGAAAGGCGATGGTCGGCACGTCGGGCGTCAGAAAGGCGTTGTGCGGTGGATGAAGACAGAGGTGAATCGGTGTGAATCCGTCGCGCCGGGCCTGATCGGCCTGATACGAGAGGCTGCTCTCGGGCTGTTCGACCACCTGCCACGACCCCAGTTGATCAAGCACCGGCGCCAGGGCCTTGAGCACAAACGCATACGAGTAATCGGCATTCCCCATGAATCGGCGGACGTCCTTGGCACAGGCGGTGGTGCTGACGAGGATGCGGTAGGGGCCTCGGCGCGTCTGAGGCCGGGGGTGACTACTCATCGCTGCGGTCATCTTCATGCGCTCCTGCATCTTGCAACCGACGACGCCGATCCCTGGGGTCGTGGCGTCAGCATAACGGAGCGATCCCTGGCGTCAATGTCCGATGTCGAGGGCAGGGGGGACGGTGGTCAAAGTCGCCTTGATCGATTGGGAGAAGTGTCCTAGGCTCACATTGACGCGGCTCAAGGGATTGGCACCTTCGACGCTCCGAGCATGGAGGCTCGGTTGATGACGGCCCGGCTCGAATTCGTGGCCTTTGGGGTGGCTCTGGCCGCGGTGATCGCCGTTCCGCTGGGGCCAGCCCTGATAGGCGATCGGGTGCTCAGTCCGTCCGATCTTGCGTTCGTTCAGCGCAGCTTCGACCGCGAAGGGCAACCATCCGGCTTTGCCTTCGAGCCGTCCAACCGGCTTTTGACCGACCCGATGCTTCAGTTTGAGCCCTGGATCACCTTCAACCGGGAGATGATCCGCTCGGGACGGCTGCCGCTCTGGAACGATCGGGCCGGCTGTGGGGTTCCTCATCTGGCGAACGGCCAGAGTGCGGTCTTCGACCCGATTGCCGCCATCGCTTACATCGGCACGATGCCCGACGCCCTGGCCTGGATCGCCGCGGCCCGTCTCTGGATTGCGGGTCTAGGCATGTTTGGACTGGCTCATCTCTGGGGTCTCGGACCCTGGGGACGATGGTTTGCCGGCCTCGTCTACCCGCTTTGCGGATTCATGACGCTCTGGTTGCTCTACCCGCTCGCCAGTGTCGCCGCCTGGCTTCCGTGGCTCATCGCCTCGACCGAGTGGCTCATCCGACGTGGCGGACCGAGGCCGATTGCCGCCGTCGCGGCCTCGGCGGCGCTGGTTCTGCTGGGCGGTCATATTCAGACGGGCGCTCACTGCTTCATGCTCGCGTTCCTTTATCTCATTGTCCGAAGTCTTCCCGGATGGGATTGGAATGCCGCGGCCCCTCGCGCCGGGAAGACCGTGCTTGCCTGGGGGGCGGCCATGCTCCTCGGCATCACGACCGCCGCGGTAACGATCCTCCCCCTGGGGTTCTACCTGGCTCGAAGTCCTGCCTGGGAAGACCGGACGCTGGAGAAGGGCTCTCCCTGGACCGTGGCGGCTCCGAGGCTGCTGGAAGCGGCCAACACCGCCCTGCCAAACCTCTACGGCAGCCAGCGCAGAGGTCAGCCAAACCTGGCCCGGGCCCTCGGTGTGAACAATCAGAACGAAGCCGCGGCCGGATTTGCAGGTCTGGGAACCGTGATCTGGCTCGCTCCGGTCGGGATCGCCTTCGGCAGCGGTCGGGTTCGAACGTTCCTGATCGCCTCGCTGGCACTGGGGGCCTGCGCCAGCTTCCGGCTCCCACCGATCGACAACCTGCTGCGAGCCTTGCCGGTGCTCGACGTGACCGACCACCGACGAATGACCCTCTGGATCGCCTTCGGCCTGGTTGGGCTGGGAGCAATCGGGCTCGATCGGCTCGCCAGTTGGAAAACATCGAAGTCCTGGCGGATCTGGATGTGGCTGTGGGTCTCCGGGGCGCTGGTCCTCGCTGCCGGAGCCGTGGTGCTGCCTCATTGGGAATCTTCGATCCGCGATCGAGTCATCGCTCACTACACTCAGGCCGCGGTGCAATCGGCCGACCTCGACCCGGACGATGCCCAGATTCTGGCCGATCGTCAGGTCCGGAACCTGATGACCGGCTATCGGTTCTCGCTCGGGATGAGTGCCGCGCTGCTGGCCTCGCTGGCGGTGGCGGCCGCCTTACCCGTCGGAACACGCGGCAGACAGGCGGTCGTCCTGGCAATCATTCTGTTCGATCTGATCGTATCGCTGTGGGGGGCAAACCCGACCATCGCCCGGACTGATTACCTCCCCGATAGCCCAGTCATCGCGCATCTGAAACGCGAAGCCGCTCCGCCTGCTCGGGTCTTGAGTGTCGGGATGGAGCTTCCTCCAAACATGCTCATGCGTTATGGACTTGCCGACATTCGGTGCTACGACGCGATCGAACTGGCCTCGATCACCGATTGGCTCGCACCGCTGTACGAGTCGGCAGCGAGCCGGGTCGAAGCACGATCCAGTCGCCGGACGATCACCTGGGAGGGCGTCGCTCGGGCCCGAGACCGTCTGCTTGCGTGCCAGGTGGTCGCGGTCGTCGGCGCCACCCCACCGCCAGAGGGTTTGTTTGACCGGGTCGTTCCGATCGGCCGGGTCTGGGTTGGCCACTGGGATCTGCCGCAATCGTCCTCAGCCATCGTGAGCCAGAACGGCGGGCGGATCATAGTTGACCGTCTCGATCTCGTCAGAACAAATTCTCATATCCAACAAACAGACGATCCAGAAATTCAGATTCCTGTGGTCCATGTTCCCGGCTGGCGAGCCTGGTGTGATCAAGGATCGCTCCCGGTTCGGCGTGGGCGAGGGCCATTTCTTGAGGTCACGGTGCCGCCCGGTGTCGGGCGGATCGAACTGGAGTACGACCCGCCTGAAGTCCGTTGGGCCATCGGAGGATCATTGCTCGGTTTGACGGGGATCGTGCTGCTGGCGGGTCTTGAGTCTGTGAAAAACCGGACAAAGCCACTTGGACCCGCTCCGCGCTTGGCGTTAGAATCGAATCCGTTGGTTACTGGGGACAGGTTGTCCGGCTCGTCCCCTCAGTTCGAAGGATACAACGCTGATGGTCCACTACACGTGTGATCTGTGCGGCAAGGATCTCTGCGCAGGCGAACCACGCTTTGTGATCAGAATCGAGGCCTACCCCGGGCACGATCCTGATCAGATCACCGATGCCGATCTCGACGATGATCACATGGAGGCCGTTGCCGAAGCCCTTCGGAACGAGGAGTATCAGGCCTCGGACACCCATCAGGAACAAGGCTACAAGGGGTTTCGCTACGACCTTTGCCCCTCTTGCCATCAGAAATTCTTGAAAGACCCACTCGGCCGCGACCTCATTCGAGCGCTCGACCTGAGCAATTTCAGCGAGAATTGAACACAAGATCACTCCTGACGAGCGGGTGGACCTGGATTGGTCCGCCCCGCTGCGTCCTGGCCGACTGCTTGGTTCGTCGTGGTCAGCGGGCGATCAACACGATGATGTTCGACACCAGCGACAGACCGAGCAGGATGGCGAGTACCGCGATGATATTGTTCCGGGCGTTGACGATTCCGGCGAGTTCCACCCGCTCCGAATCCGTCATGCCGGGCCCGTGCTCGTCATCGTAGAAGGCTTCGTCCTCGTCGGCGTCCCCTTCGGCCAGCTTGGCGAGGGTGTCGGCCTTTTGCTCGGCGATGACCGGGCGATTGCCTTCGATCAGGGCTTTCAGGTCAATGATCACATCGCCGGGATCGCGGTAGCGGTTCTCCCGGTTGCGGGCCATCATCGTCTCGACCACCTCGCCAAGGCCGCTGGAGAGGCGGGTATTGAGATGGTCGGGCGGGGTCAGGGTGATCGACTTGTCGACGTGTTTCTTCATCACCTCGGTCGGGTCGTCGCCGGGGAACGGCGGGCGGCCGGTGACCATGTGGTAGAGCGTCGCGCCGAGGTTGTAGATATCGCTCCGAATATCGACATCCGTGGCTCCCCGAACCTGTTCGGGGCTGATGTAGTACGGCGTGCCGATGGCCATGCCCGCCTCGGCCACGGCCTGTTTTTCGTCGGCGGTCAGGCGAGCCAGACCCAGGTCGGCCAGTTTGACGTTGCCGTCCTTGGTCAGGATGATGTTCTCGGGCTTGATGTCGCGATGGATCAACCCACGCTCGTGGGCGTGCTTCATGGCTTCGGCCACCGCCAGAACGATCCGAAGCGCCTCGGGTTCGTCGTAGATGTGGCCACCTTCGATCACATCCTTGATCGTCGTTCCTTCGACGAACTCCATCACGAAGAAATGCAGTCCGTTGACCTCACCCGCGTCGATCGCGTTGACAATGTTCGGATGATTCAAGCGGGCGGCGATGGTCGCCTCGCGCTGGAAACGGCGGATGAATTCCTTGTTCCGGGCCAGCACGTCGAGCAGGACCTTCACGGCCACCACCCGATCGACGCTCGTTTGCTTGGCCTTGTAAACGATCCCCATCGACCCTTTGCCGAGCTTTTCGAGAAGCTGGTAGCCGGGGATCTCGTGCTTCTTCTGCGCCTCGCGTCCCAGATCGCGGAGCAACCGCTGGGCCTGGGTCGGAGTCAGGGCCTTGGCGGCAACCATCACCTCCAGCAAGCCCTTCCCTTCGCCCTGGCCCGACTCGGCAAGCCGGGCTCGGTGGGCCTTGCAGGTCTGAAGCTCTTGCTCAGTCACAAGGCCCCGCCGGATGACCGTTTGCTCAAGATTCGCTTCCGACAAGGCCGAAAGCCCTGGTCCCGCTGATTTCGAAGCTGCGGGGGCCTGCTTCGGAAGGCTGGAAGCCCGAGCAGCTGGTGGGGCACCGGCGGTCGGCTTCGATCCACCACTCGGGGCGGGAGCGGCGGTCGGCTTCGGCGCAGCGGCTTCGGGCGGGCCCGGAGTCTTTCCTTCGGCGGAGGTGCCCATAAGCGTCATTCCGTTGGCGTGGTCGATCGGTCGAATGGATGATGAAGCGCGGCGCGATGTGTTCGAACCTGTGAAGCGAACCGAGGAAACCGATCGAAGATCGTCCTGAGCGAGGCGTCGATCGGAGCCCGGTTTTTTCGTAGTATGAAGCGCCGCTTGAGATTGTCAACGGGCCTCCCGATCCTGGAGAGCCTGACGGGACCCCGCGCGATGGTCCATGGACCAAACGGCTCCGGCGGCAGCATCGAATCGAAGGGTGGATCAGTTTCGAGATGCACCCTTCATTCTACGGGTGCCCGGCAAGCCGGGTGACCCTTCGAGTTTCCGAACTTTTCCACGCACATTGAACCAAGAGCGAGGAGACGCAGTGGCCACGATCGGAGTGATCCCCGGTGATGGTGTGGGTCCTGAGGTGATTGGCGAGGCACTCGCCATCCTTCAAGACCTGGGATCGGCCCACAAGCTCGGGCTGTCGTTCCAGTCGTTTGACCTGGGGAGCGACCGCTACCTCCGATCCGGAGAGGTCCTGCCCGACTCGGTGCTTCAGGAACTCGCCGGGTGCGACGCCATTCTGCTGGGAGCGATCGGCGATCCTCGCGTCCCTCCCGGAGTCCTGGAAAAAGGGCTCCTGCTCCGCATCCGATTCGAGTTCCAGCAATACATCAACCTTCGACCCGTGCAGCTCATGCCCGGCGTCGAGACGCCGATCAAGGGTAAGGGGCCTGGCGAGATCGACATGGTCGTCGTTCGAGAGAACAACGAAGACCTGTACGTCGGCGCCGGTGGCTTCACCCGCAAGGGAACACCCGAAGAGGTCGCCATCCAGACCTCCATCAATACCCGGGCTGGCGTCGAGCGTTGCCTCCGTTACGCCTTCGCCCTGGCGGAGAAACGGGCCAAAGACCGCGTCTTCCCCGGCCTCAGCCCGGCCGCCCGAGACGCCGGCAAGCGAGGGCTCGTCTCCCTGGTCGCCAAGACCAACGTCCTGACCTTCGCTCACGACCTCTGGAATCGGGCCTTCGAGGAAGTCGCCCCCGATTATCCCTCGCTCGCGACCGACTACCACCACGTCGACGCCTGCTGCATGCGCATGGTGGTCGCTCCCGAGCGGTACGACGTGATCGTCACCACGAACATGTTCGGCGACATCATCACCGACCTGGGAGCTGTCTTGCAGGGAGGCATGGGGGTCGCCTCCTCGGGCAATTTGAACCCCGAGCGAACCTTCCCGAGCATGTTCGAGCCGGTCCACGGGTCGGCCCCCGACATCGCCGGAACCGGCAAGGCGAACCCGATCGCGGCGATTCTCTCGATCGGAATGTTGCTCGACCACCTCGGCGCGGCCGAGGCCGCCGGATCGGTCCGATCGGCCGTGGCCCAGGTCCTGGCCGATCCGAACGGCCCGAAGACCCCCGATCTGGGCGGTTCCAGCTCGACCTCCGAGGTGGGCCGCGCGATCCGAGAGGCCATCAGCCGCTCCTGAACGACAATACGCCCCGGTGATCGGTCGTCCAAGACGCGTCGATCACCGGGGCGTTGGCTTCAGTTCGAGAATCACTCAGGAGTGAGTGATCAGCGTCGGCGGCGGTTCGGCGGGCCCAACGACGAGGAATTCTGAGGCGACAGGAACGGCACCTCGTTGCCGTGGGCGTCGACAATCTGCACAACGAGGTGTTCCCGAACGGCCCGATCGACCGGGCAGATCTGGATCGAGATCGACGAGCCGGATTCGATGGCCGCCAGTTCCTGACGTTTGCGGTTGTTCAGGAACGTGGCCACGTCTTCACACACGTCCACCCGGATGCTTCGGACCCCTTCGCGGTGAATGGCGAAGGCAATCAGCCGCATGGCATCGATGGCCATGCTCTCGACCGTCTTGACCAGGCCGCCGCCGCCACAGTGCTCGCACTCGTGGTAGACGGAGCGCTTCAGGCTGGGCCGAATGCGCTGGCGGGTCATTTCAATCAGGCCGAACTGGCTCATCCGAAGAATCTTCGTGCGGGCCCGGTCGCGTTTGACCGCGTCTCGGAGGGCTCGCTCGACGCCTCGGCGGTGCCGCTCGTCCCTCATATCGATGAAGTCGTTGACGATCACGCCCCCGAGGTCTCGCAGGCGAAGCTGGCGGGCAATCTCCTTGGCGGCCTTGAGGTTCATCTCATAGGCGGTTCGCTCGGCGTCGTCCTCGACCCGGAAGTTGCCGCTGTTGACGTCGATCGCCACCAGCGCCTCGGTCTGGTCGATGACGATCGAGCCGCCGTCGGGCAGGTGGACCTGCCGGCGCTGGATCTTGTTGATCTCTTCTTCGAGGCCGTACTTCTGGAACAAGGGGACCTTCCCCTCGTACAGTTTCAGGCGATCGACGAACCGAGGCATGACGACTTGCAGGAACTCCCTGGCCCGTTCAAACGCCTGGGGTTCGTCGATCCAGATGGTATCGATCTCGGAATTGAAGATGTCCCGGATTGTCCGGATGATCATGTCCGATTCTTGATAAATCGGAGCCGGGGTCCGGGCCTTCTTGATCCGTCGCAGGATGACCTTCCAGAGGCGAAGCAAGTAGGCCAGGTCGCGGGCCAGGTCGCGCTTCGAACGATCGAGCCCGGCGGTCCGGACGATGAAGCCGAGCCCCTTGGGTGGGTTCAGCTCGTGCATGATCTGCCGAAGCTTGCGGCGCTGGCCTTCGTCGGCGATCTTCCGGGAGACGCCCACGCGGTTCAGGCCGGGCATCAAGACCAGGTAGCGGCCGGGGATGCTGATGTAGGTCGAGAGGGTCGGCCCCTTGGTGCCGATCGACTCCTTGATGACCTGCACCAGGACCTCGTCACCGCGCTTGAAGACCTCCTGGATCGGCGGCTTGACGGTGACGCGACGACCGCCCCGGACGACGGTGGTTTCCCGAGCCTCATCGTCCTCGTCGGCGGAGTCTCGCGAGCGGCCCTCGGCCCCTCGGCCTCGGAAGCCGACCTCGCGTTCCAGGACCCGGATTTCCTCGATCTCCCGGGCGATCTCCTCAAGCAATTCCGGCTCGATGTCCTCGGAAACGACTTCCTGTTCATCGGCGTCGGAGTCGTCTTCGCTCTCGAAGTCCTCCTGATCGTCGTGATCAACGAAGTCGAATTCGTTGGCCAGGGCCGATTCATCGATCAAGGCCGGGGGCTTGCCCAGGGTGGACTGAGCCACGGCCGAGTCGGGCGACTCGTCACGATCCGCCTCAAAACTCGGCTCGCGATCACGATCGCCGCGCCCTCGACGCCGACGGCGTCGGCGACGGCGGCGGTTCTCATCGTCGTCGCCTTCAGCCTCGCCTCGAGAGTCGGCGTCGAGCGTGGGCAGCTCCGGTTCCTCAAGGTCGGACGACCGATCGAGCAGCTTGGCCCGTTCACGACGAGGAATATAGCCAGGCTCTCCGGCACGATCGATGCGACGAGGGCGACCGGGGCCTGACGATTCTCCCGGCTCGGTTTCCCGGGTGTCGGATGCTTCCCCTTCGACGGAAGGTCCGCGAGGCAGCCCTCGACCGGGCCGGTCCCGATCACCCCGACCTCGGATGGAATCACGCCCCGATCGGGGACGCCGCTCCGTGCTTTGGTCGTCGGAATCATCGTCTCGACTGGGCAGCTCCGGAGCCGGTCCGAACAGGTCGTCCGCCTCGGTCGGAGCCGGGGCGTCCCATTCGCCTCGACCTCGGCGGCGAGACGGGCCTCGCCCCGATCGGGGAGGGGGCCCCGATCGGCCGGCCGCGTCCTCGTCGGTGTCTCGCAGAGCGGCCGGTCGATCTTCGGTCGGTTCGGGACGAACCGGGGGCCGAGTACGCTGGGTCTTGCTCGGGGGAAGGTCGGGCTCGTAGTCCTCGGGCTCCGGCTTCCGTTCGACCGACCAGCGATAGGAGAACGAGGTCTCCTCGGCTTCCGGTTCGGACGATCGCCCGCGCCGGGGGGCCGGGGGTTCCTTGGTCGATTCGCTTTCCGGGACGAGTCCTCGGCCGAACTCACGAGGGCCTTCAAAGGAGGACCGGGAAGAGGGGCTGGAGGGCCGCTCGAAGCGAGGACGAGCGGGGGCGGGCCGATCTTCCGGTTCGGTCTCGGGCTCGGGCTCGGGAGGCAAGCCGACCTCGGGAGCATCGAGCGGCTCGTCGGTCAGTCCTTCGCCGAAGCGTCGGGGACGGGAACGGTCTCGCCGACCTTTTTCGGAGAGGTCGGGGCGATCCCGGTCCCGATCGCGCATCCGACGTTCGCGGATCTTGTCTCGTCCTCGACTGCGACCGCGAGGGGCGCGAGGGCCCTGGTCATCGGCCTGGTCGTCGTCGTCGGATTCCGCGTCGGCCGAATCGGGCAGGTTGCGATCGAGGTCGAGATCGTCCTGCTCGTTGAAGTCGTCGTCCAGGCGATCGCGTGACCGGACGTCATCGCGGCCTCGATCCCGGTCGCGGTCCCGGCGCCGATCGGGCAACGGGCGGCGCTCGCTGAGGGGTTCCTCGGCCTCGAAGGGCAGGGGCTCGGCAGCCTCGTCACGGACCGGTTCGACGAGGTCGCGTCCGCGACCTCGGGGGCGATCGGAGGGCAGCTCTCGGCTGCGTTCCGGTCGTGAAGATCGCGATCGAGCGCGGCGATCGTCGTCGGACTCGGCACCGGCACCGGGGCCGCGCGCCGACTCGGGGGGGAGCTTTGGCCTCGGATCGCGTCCGCGATCCCGGGCGCCGAGGACCGCGTCGTCGTCAAGCTGTTCGCGGTAGTAGCGGGGCTCGACGTCGGAGACGTGCAGGAAGCCGTTACGACCAACGGAGAAGTCGACAAAGGCGGCCTGGATGGCCGGCTCGATGTTGACGATCCGGCCCTTGTAGATGTTGCCGGTGTAGTTCTCCAGGCTGGTGCGTTCGACGTAAAGCTCCTCGAGGATGCCATCTTCGACGATGGCAATGCGGCACTCCTCGGGCTGGAGCACGTTGATCAGCATTTCTTTGGATTTGCTCATGCCTCGGTCAATCTCCGGGCGATGGGGTTGTGGCCAGCCGGATGAGCCCGAGAGGCCCGAGCCGGCCGATCGCCCTTCGCCTCGACGCCGTTAAACATCGGCGGAGGCTCGGAGGGAGCGGATGGGGCTGGGCGGCAGACGTCGGGCTGGGCTCGGCTGGTCATGGGCTCTGGCCAGATCGCGACACCGAGGGTTTGGGATCCGTGGTGTCGCGAGGGGCTGGGGGTGAAGGGGGTGATCCCGAATGATCGGGCACGGTAGAGGTCACGGGTGACTCGGTTGTGAGAACCACCTCGGTCCGGGAAAGGACGGTGCCGGCGGCCATCAGGTCTCGAAGGCCGAGGACGTCGAGCACTTCCTCAGGTCGGGCGGACACCCCGGCGTCGATCTTCAGCCGCAGTCGCAGGGCGCCGTCGGCCGGGTCAACTCGCGCATCGAGCACTGAGGACCGCAGGTCGAGGGGCACATCGCGGCCGGGCTTCCGGCGAACGTAGGGGCACGTCTGGCGGTCGAGCAAGGCGGCAACAGCGTCCACCGTCGGTCCTCGACGCTCGTCAGGTAGCGGGAACAGGTACTCCACGAACGCGACACGGCCGGAACGGCCCGGGGCCGGAATCGCTTCCAGGAAATCCAGGCCGGGGGGAGCGACGTCGCAAAGGCGTCGCAGCACCTCGCTGGGTCGAAGGGGTTCGGCCAGTTCCAGCTCCAGAACCTCGCGCCGCCCCTCGATACCGAGGGCTAGGGCCAGCGGGAACGAGAGCTTCGGCCGGGGGTTGAACCCCTGACTGTGGGCGACAGGAAGGGCCGCTCGGCGCAACACTCGTTCCAGACAGCGCATCAGGTCGTGATGGCTGACAAGGCGGAGGTCGCCGCGTTTGGCGAATCGGATTCGAAGCCGCGAAGTGGCGTCGTCCATGAGACCTGGGGTGACAGCGGTCGGTCGCTCGAGGACGGATCGAGGAGATGGGGGTTCCGGTCGGCACGGGCCTGGAGCCGGAGGTTCCGGACCCGGCGACGAGCCGGAACCGGAGAGGATGACGAGGCCGGCCGCTTCGAAGCTCGAAGGGGCGGCGGGGAGGGGCCGTTACTGACGGGCCAGGTCAGGCTCGCTCGGATCATCGGGCAGAGCGTGGTGAAGGGCTCGGGTCAGCAGGGCGAGCACATCGTCCGCGGTGTCGCACTGGAGCGCCTCTCGGGCCACGGCCCGGGCCTCGTCCAGTCGAATGGCGCGGATGACACGCTTGACCTCCGGGAGCTGGTGCGGTGGGGTGCTCAGTTGGCGAATCCCCAGGCCCAGCAGCAGCATCGTATAAAGGGGCTCGCCGGCGATCGACCCACATACGGTCAGTTCGATTCCGGTGGCCTCGGCGGCCCGAGCGACCATGTCGATCAGGCGGAGCACGGCCGGATCGGCCGACGTGTAAAGGTCGGCCACGGTCTCGTTGGTTCGGTCGGCGGCAAGGATATACTGGGTCAGGTCATTGGTGCCGATGGAGAAAAAGTCCACCTCCTTTGCCAGCTGGTCACTCATAATGGCTGCGGCCGGCACCTCGATCATCGCCCCGACGGGCAGGTCGGAGCGGGCCGGGATTCCCTCGGTCGTCAGTTCGGCGGCCACTTCGTGAAGGATCGCACGGGCCTGCCGGAACTCCGTCAGGGTGGTTACCAGAGGGAACATGACGCGCACATCGCCGCCGACGACCGCGGCGGCTCGGAGGATCGCTCGGAGTTGGGTCCGGAACGGTCCCAGATCGCGGAGCGATCGGCGGAGGCTGCGCAGGCCAAGCGCCGGGTTCGGCTCAACATGCTGAGGTCGTCCAGGTTCGACCTTGTCGGAACCCAGGTCAAGGGTCCGGATGGTCACGGGACGACCGGCGGCGGCCTGAATCACCTCGGCATAGGCGGCCGTTTGCTCGTCCTCACCCGGAGGACCGTCGGCGCCGAGGTAGAAGAACTCGGTTCGGAACAGGCCGATCCCCTCGGCTCCCCGCTCTCGGCAGGCCTCGACCTCGGCGGGAAACTCGATATTGCCGAGCAGGTGGATGCCGACCCCGTCGGCCGTTTCGGCCGGAAGGTCGGACAGTTGGGCCAGCTCGGCGAATCGGGTGGCCTGCTCGACGGCCCGAACGCGGTAACGGCCAAGGGTCGGCTCATCGGGGTCGAGCACCACCAGCCCGGCATCACCGTCGATGATGGCCATCTGGCTGTCTCGGACCTGATCGAGAACGCGGCCGAGGCCGACGACGGCCGGGATTTCCAGCGCCGCGGCGATGATGGCCGTATGGCTGGTCCGTCCCCCCGATTCGGTGGCGAAGCCGAGGACCCGAGTGGGGTCGAGGGCGGCCGCCTCACTCGGGGTCAGATCCTCGGCCAGCAGCAAGAGGGGCTCGACGGCCGAATCGGCCGGAGACGGGGCGGGCGGGTGATCGGTCAGTTGGTCGAGAATGCGGTGCTGGATGTCGCGGACGTCGGCGGCCCGGGCCGCGAGATGGGCGGCACCGAGCCGCTCCAGCTGTCGGGCGTAACCGTCGAGGACCTCGAAGATGGCGTGCTCGGCGGTGACCAAGTCGCGGCTGATCCGGGCGGCGGCTTCCTCGCGGAGCGTCGGATCGGCGATCATCCGGACGTGGGCCGAGAGGATGTCGGCATACTGCGGGCCGAGCCGCTGACGGGCGTCGCGTTCGGCGGCTTCGGCGTCGATTCGGGCCGATTCGACGGCCTGCTCCAGACGGAGCAGTTCAAGATCGACCGCCGAGGCGGGGATCGAGCGTCGGGTCAGCCGAGGCCCTCGAGGGGCCAGAACGAGCAAGGGACCGATGGCAACGCCGGGGCTGACGGCGATTCCCCGGAGAACCCTCATCGTCCTGGGTGGGGTGGCGGGGGATGACACGGCGAGATCCCTGAGCGTCGGGGGGACAAATGACGTCGCGTCGGTGGCCGAAACGATCGGATCGAGGGTCGGCGGCGGCACGGCGTCGGCCGGCGCGGGACGCGCGCCGGGAGTCATGGGTGCAGCCCTTCGGGCGGGCTGGCATCGGCCTCGGGGGGCTGGACCGGGGAATCCTCAGAGCTGGTTTTCTCGCCGAAATGCGTGGCGACCAGCTCAACCAGGGCAGAGACAGCCGCTTCGGCGTCGGGCCCCTGGGCTTCGAGTTCGAGCCAGGAACCGCACTCGGCGGCCAGGGTCATCAGGTCGAGGATGCTCTTGCCGTTGCAATCGCGGCCTTCGTAACGTACCCGGACATCGGCGCGGAACTGCCCGGCCAGGCCGACGAATTTCTCGGCGGGTCGGAGGTGCAAGCCGTACGGGTTGGTAATTTCCACCCGACGACGAACTCGGTGAAGGTCCTGACTCATCAGCGATCCGGTCCGGCGAGGGCCGCCATCAGCCGCGGCCATCTGCCTGGGGTCACGAAGATCTGGGGGCATCACAGCGACCGTCCCTTCGACGTCCGCAAGCTTCAAGAAAAAGGCTGATGCTCCGGCCACAAGGGCCGAGGCGGTCTTAAGGGCTTGACTGGTCGGCCTCATCGAGCACATCGAGGATTTGTTCCCGACTCCTCGCCTGACGCAGGAACCGGACAAACTGCTCGTCTTTCAGGTGTCGGGAGATGTTTTCGAGCGCCCGGAGGTGATCTCCCGGCTGATTGGGTGGAGAAACGAGGAGGAACAGGATGTCCACCGGTTCACCATCAAGGGCGGCGAATTCGACCCCCTTGCTCGACAGCGCGACGGTCCCGATGAGGCGATCGACCATGGGGTGTCGGGTGTGGGGGACGGCAACGCCCTGGCCGATGCCCGTCGAGCCCAGTTCCTCTCGATTGAGAATGGCACGGGTGACACTTTCCAGGTCCGACTCGCTCAGCCGGCCGGCATCGCGGAGGCCCGAGACGATTTCACGGATCGCCTCTTCCTTGGTCGTTGCCTGGAGGTCGACAATGACCGCATCGCGAACGACGAAATCCGAAAGTTTCATGCGGTTCTCCATCCATCGAGGCGAAGCCGGCCCCGAGGGATCGTGCGGCTCATCGCCTCAGAGGTACCCCGAAGGTCGCCGGACGGGACAGCCGGTCCCGGTTCAGTCAACCTGGGGGGCCTCAGACGATTCGGGCGGCTCGGGAAGGTCCGGCCGCGTCGGAGAGGTACCACCGTGGGGAACCTCGTCTTTATGGTCCTGAATCCGATCCTTGTAACGGCGAATCTGCTGCTCAATCATGTGGACGACCTGGTCGGTGGCCGTCTCAAGCCCCGGGGCATCGCTCCGGGCCACGAAATCGTGCTTGTGCTCGGCGGAAACGACCATTTCCATCGACCATCCATTCTTGGGATGGTCGATCACGACGTCGATCTCCATGAGGCGGTTAAAGTATTTTAGCAGCTTTTCGGCCTTTTGTTGCACGTACTGCTGCTGCTTTGGTTCGAGAATGAGGCCATGACGGGTTGAAATTTCAATATGCACCCGAAAACTCCTTACCGCACGGTGCCCGTCTCTTGCGTGTTTTGCTGAACCAGTCGGGCGCGCATTGAGATTAACTTTTGGGGACCATCGGGGTCAAGGGTCCTGCGTCGCCTGCCTCGGCGATCGGGAGGAGCGGGTGAGACGGCGGGCGGGGCTATGACCGGCCCGACCGATCTCGTATGCTCCGGAAGCCTTTGCGAACCGCCGCGACCTGCCTTGGAGGAGGGGCCGACGCCGATGGCCGATGTCTGGACACAAGTGTACGATCCGTTCGACGCCTGGCCGCTTTCGACTCTGGCGGCCTCGGTGCCGGTTCTGGTGTTGCTGGGGTTGCTGGGTTCCGGGAGAGCCTCGGCCTGGCAGGCCGCACTGGCAGGGCTGGTCTCGGCGATGGCCATGGCCATCGGGGCGTTCGGGATGCCGATCGACCTGGTGGTCGCTGGCGCCGGGGTGGGAATGGTCTTTGCCTTCTTCCGGATTGTCTGGCTGATCACGGCGGCGGTCTTTCTCTATAACATCGCGGTCGAAACCGGGCAGTTCGAGGTGATGAAGGCGTCGATTGCCCGGCTGTCGGAGGATCGTCGCATTCAGGCGATTCTGGTGGCCTTCAGTTTTGGGGCGTTCATCGAGGGGGCCGCGGGATTCGGGGCGCCGGTGGCCATCTCGGCGGCGTTCCTGGTGGGCCTCGGGTTCCGACCGCTTCAGGCGGCGATTCTCTGCCTGGTGGCCAATACGGCCCCGGTGGCCTGGGGGGCGATCGGCACACCGATTCGGGCGTTGGGAGAGGTGACGAGCCTCGATACGGAGCTGCTCAGCGCGACGGCCGGGCGCATCTTGCCCTTGCTCTCGGTGATCGTCCCGTGGTGGCTGGTCCGGATGATGGTCAGTTGGCGAGAGACGGTGGCGGTCTGGCCGGCCCTGGTGGTCATTGGCGGATCGTTTGCCACGGCGCAGTTCGTCTGGTCGAACTACGTCGGTTACGAGCTGGTGGACATTGTCTCGTCGATTGCCAGTTTGGCGGCGGGAATGCTTCTGTTGCGGTTCTGGAAGCCGAAGCAGGTCTGGCATTTTCCCGAGGAGCGGGCCGAGGCGGCCGAGGGGCCGGTCGAGACGGCGTATGACACCATCGGCGACCTGAACCCGGCTCGGGTGGCCCGCGCCTGGATGCCGTTCGGCCTGCTGACGATCATGGTGATCCTCTGGGGGATTCCGGCGATTAAGGGAACGTTGGAGTCCTCGACTTCCTGGAACCCGCCGATGCCCTGGCTCAGCGTGCCCCTGTCGGACGCAGGTCCGGCGATGGGGTGGCCGAGGCCGGTGCTGGACCAGGCGGCGGAGAAGGGGCAACAGCTCGTCTCTCGGGTGGCCAAGGGAGTGGCGATCACCGGCCGGGCCGAGCCCGCAGCGGCCGACTTCGAGAAGGTGACGCTTGACATCGCTCCCCTTGCCTCGACCGGAACGGCCATTCTGATCGCGGCGATTGCCAGCGGGTTCCTGCTGGGGCTGGGTCCGAAGGGGCTGCTGCGAGTCTTTGGGGTGTCGGTCTATCGCCTGCGGTGGGCGGCGGTGGCGATTCTGTGCATGCTGGGTCTGGGGTTCGTGACAAAACTGGCGGGCATGGATGCGGTGCTGGGCCTGGCCTTCACCCGAACCGGGCCGATGCTGTATCCGATCTTCGGCACCTTGCTCGGCTGGTTGGGGGTAGCCTTGACCGGCTCGGACACGGCCAGCAACGTGCTGTTCGGCAACCTGCAGCGGATCACGGCCGAGAAGCTCGGGCTGGACCCGATCTTGATGGCCTCGGCCAATACGACCGGCGGCGTGATGGGCAAGATGGTCGATGCGCAGTCGATCGTGGTCGCCGCCGCGGCGACGGGCGAAGGGGGACGCGAGGGAACGATTCTTCGGGCGGTCTTGATCCACAGTCTTGCTCTGGCGTTGATCGTGGGAGGGATCGTCTGGCTCTACGCCCATGTCGTCCCGGGGATCGTGCCGAGTGCCGCCGACGTCCCGATGGTGTCGGCAACGGAATGACCGAATTGCCCCAGGTGCGCCCGTCGGTGCGCGGTCGGGTGCGCCCGTCGGTGCGCCAAGAGTTGGCAGTGAACGCATAGCATAACCCCTTGACTGGAAAAGGGGTTGCTTCGAAGGTGGGTCGGTTCGATTCGTCGGGGGGAATGAGCTGAAACAGGGCATGGGAAGGGCTTCGTTACGTCAGGAGGTTGGCGTTGTTTGGTGGTGCGGATGGCTTCGTTTCGTCACGCCAGGAACGTTCGTTCAAAACGAGAACATTTCGTTGGATTCGGAGACGGCTGTTCAACATCGGTGCGGACAGGGTCGAGGGGGAAGCGGGGCACAGATGAGGATCTGCTCGGTGTTATTGTCGAGAAATTGAGGGGCGGCAGTCACTTTTTGATCGGATAGTGACCGGAATGCGTGTGGCGATGGGAACCGCGTTCGGGAATGCGGGGCGGTAGTCGCGACCGGCAGGAGGTTGGACGCGAAGGAGGGGGAGGAGAGCCGGTTTCGTTCAGACTCACGCGACGAGCGACCGATACAACCCGACGAATCGACATCATCGAACGCGTCTCTCGGCCGGGTGCTGAGAGAGCGCGTTCGATGAATCGTGTGAACCCACGGTGGAGCGGACGTGTGACGATCCTCTGGCTCGCGATGGTCGTTGTGCAAGTCGGGCCGCCGATCGATCTGCCGCCGTTGCCCAATGCTCGGCCGATGGAAGTGAGGACCGGCCCCGCGGTGCCGGCCGAGCGGCACGTGTTGACGGTCGCGGACCTGGAACAGATCGCGCTGCAGTCGAATCCGACCCTTGCGCAGGCGGCCGAGCGAATCGGCCAGGCCCAGGGCAACGCCGATCAGGCCGGGAGGTATCCGAACCCGATTGCCGTCTGGAACTCGCAGAGTCTCGGGGCAGGGGGGACGATGGGGACGCAGGGCGGGTTCGTCCAGCAACCGATCGTCACCGGAGGGAAGCTGCGGATCAACCGGTCGCGCTACGAGGTGGACGTGGAGATTGCTCGGTGGGGGCTGGTGGAACAGCAATACCGGGTCCGGAACGGCGTGCGGCTCCGGAGCTGGCAGATCCTGGCGCAGCAGCGATTGCTGGAGGCCCGCGCCGGGTTGATCCGGATGGCGGACGAGGTGGTGGCGTTGACCCGGGCGAAGGTCGACAGCGGTCACGCCTCAAAGGCCGATCTGCTGCTGGCGGAAAACGACGCCACTGCAATGCGGTTGGACCGCGAGCAGTTGGAGGATCGTTACCAAAACTCGTGGAGAGAACTGGCCGCCTATCTCGGAGTTCCAGGAATGGAGCCGGTTCCGCTGGCGGGCGATCTGGAACGGCAGGCGGCGCCGGTGTCGTGGGAGGAGAGTCTGGCGTACCTGCTGGAAGGGAGCCCGGAGGTCAAGATTGCTGAGCTTCGCGTGTTGCGAACCCAGCGGGATCTGAGACGCGAGGAGGTTGAGCCCATTCCCGATCTGATCCTTCGGGGAGGAGCCGCCCACGACCTTTCGAATGACGACACGATCGGGATCGTTCGGGTGTACGTCGATCTGCCCCTCTGGGACCGCAATCAGGGGAACATTGCCAGAGCGCATCATGCCTTGACCGACGCTCGACAGAACCTGGCCCGGGTTCGATTGTCGATCGAGCAACGCCTGGCTCGGCGATACAACCAGTATCTGACCAGCAATGCCAATGTGAAGCGCTATCAGGAGGAGATCCTGCCCCGATCGCTGCAGGCGTTCGAGATTTACGGCGACGAGTTTCGGAACGAGGAGGCAAGCTATTCTCGGGTTCAGTCGGCGCTGGGGGCCTACACCGATGGGCTTCAGAAATTGTTCCTGGAATACGAGGAACTTCGAAACGCCGAGACTGCGATCGAGGGAATGTTGCTGGTCGAGGACATTGTCGAGTCCACGACCCCCCGGCCCCCGAGTGGCGGGCTGCCCCAGGCCCCTTCGGGAGGGGGAGTCCCGGTCGGGGGACGGCCGTCGAGGGACCCGAACTGATGGCCGATCCGCTTGGGAGAACGATGAGGCGAGGGTTGAGGCTTCGGGAGCACGGCTTCATCGTGGGGCTGATGCTGGCGGTGCTGATCGGTGGTTGCGCGCATCAGCAGTTGAGCATCAGCACCGTGCTGACGGCCAATAGCTTTCAGACGATCATCTATCAGATTGTGCTGAACAACATCGCCATGTTCGCCGACGAACCGACGACCTTGCCCTGGCATGTTCGTGTTCGGGATGGAACGGTGCAGATTCAGGACCGGATCGGCATCGGCCAGCAAGGGGGCGGGTTCTCGACGTTTGAAGGGGGAGGGCTGGGGATCGAGACATATGGTCCGCAGGGCTCTCGGCAAGTGGCGTTGCAGTGGGGAACAGACGCGGTGGGGGATCCGATCCAGCTTTACGCGTTGCAAACGGTCTATCGGCGCGTGCTGGGGCTTCCGCCGTTGCCGGAACCGAACTTCATTGCCGAGGCCAGAAGGATCAGGCCCACGGGTGAGGATTCGGACAATGAGAATTCCTTCGGAGACACCGATCGGGAAACGCGATCGTTGTTGAGCTCGGTCGAGGTGAGTCAGTACGGGGAGGTTCCCCAGGGCTGGTTCTTCATCGGGCGGAAGAAGGACGTGCCGAAAGCGGCCCGTTACGTGGGGCGTCACGGAGACTGTTACGTCTGGGTCATGCCCGAGGGGGTGGGCGGCCTGGCGCGGTTTACCTTGCTGGTGCTGTCGATCGTGAAGTTTGACGCGGCCGAGCAGCAAGGGGGCGGGGGCCTGATGTTCACGCCCGATTGATCGGATCGCCGCCGGACCGGTCGAGGCGGGAGAAGGTCCGGCGGCGAACCGAGCGGGTTGTGCATCAGATTCGGATCAGGTCATGCTGCGTCCGTGCGTGTACTCTTGCTCGATCTGGTCGGCCCGGGAGTCGCCGGCGTCGGGGGCCTCGGCATGGCGGATGATGGCGTCTTCGAGCGGTTCGGCGAGGTCTTCGCCGCGGTCGGGAGCCTCGACGGCCGGTTCGGGGGCGCGGACGAGATGGGGATCGACGGTTGTCTCGTGCGGTCGGTCGGTGGTTCGGTCGTTCTGGGTCGTGAACATGGGACACCTCCCCGCTCAAAGCGGGTAGAGCCAGGGACGATCGGCGCAGCATGAGGCGACGGCCGTTCGGGAGTCCGTCGGTCGAGTCACCTGTGAGGCATGGCCCGATCCCCCGCGATTGGCCGTTTCCGGTCGGCCGATCGAGCGACGCCCCGACAAGGGGCGTCGTCGGACACCAGCAAAGATCGGCCCTCGACGGGAAGACGGGAAACGATCGCGAAGCGATTCGGGGCCGACAGGCTGGAAGTCCGCGGGTATTCTACGATCCGTTTGTGATGTCGCCAAGGGAATCCGCCTCGGGTCGAGGGGTCAGCCATGCGAATCGGAATTCTGTCCGACTCTCACGATCAGATCGGGCGGACGGCCGCGGCGGTGGCCTTGCTGGCGGCCGAGGGGGCCGAGGTCTTGATCCACTGCGGCGACCTGACCGAGCCGGCGGTCGTGCACACGGTGGCCGGGGCGGGGATCGCCTGCCATTACGTGCTCGGAAATAACGACTTCGATCTCGAAGGGATCGAGCGGGCGGTGGTGGCAACGGGGGGGACGATGCTCGGCTGGGCGGCGGAGATCGAACTGGCAGGGCGTCGGATCGGGGTGACGCACGGCCATCTTACGAGCGAATTCCGTCGCTTACTCAAGGCCAGGCCCGATTACCTGCTCTTTGGCCACTCGCATCAATGGCTGAACGAGCGGGACGGTCCGATCCGCCAGATCAATCCGGGAGCCTTGCACCGGGCGAGGGAGTGGACCGTGGCAACGCTCGACCTGGACCGGGATGAGGTGCAGTTTCATCGGGTCCGGTAAGGAGGAGGGACCGGTGGCCGCTCCGTGGAGGACCGTCAAAATGCGGAAATCGGGGTAGGCGGGGGGTGCCTGGTCGCTATAATCCGCGCCAGCGACGCCTGGTCGCTCGCGAATCGGACACGGAAGGAATCGCGAGCGCATGAGGGTTCGAGCAGCCTGACCGGCGAGACGTGGGTCGGTCCTCGATCACCGGAGCGAGTCGTCACGCGATCGATCCGCGTTCTCGAAAGTACGCTCCGAGGGCTCAGAATCAACCCGGCATCATGGAAGGAGCCTCCAATGCGTCTCTGCTTCGTCGAAGACCTGGCCGTGGCCGGCCTGGAGCCGTTGACGCTGACTCGTCCGGCGTATGCCTTGCGACTGGGAGCGGTGACCCTGGGGGAGCGGACCGCTCGGGCCTTTGGGGTCGGTCCGGGACCGGCGCGGAGGGCGGCGATCGTGCGGTCGGTGCTGGAACCGATCGCCCGTGAGCGCGACCCTCACACGATGCTCAACGACGCCGACTGGCTCGCCCAGGGGCCGGTGATCGTGGCCAATGCCCGCTGGGTGCCGCCGAAGAACTTCGAGCCCTCGACAACGGCGGCTCCCTGGCTGGGGCTTTGCAACGGTCGGCCGGCCTGCGCGGTGGTGGGTCCGGAGCGGGCCGTAGCGCTGACGAGTCACCGGGTGGACGAGTGGTTCGACGATCTTTTGGCGAAGGTCGATGGCGAGGAGATCGGCGGGCAGTGGATTGATCGCCCCTGGGATCTCGTGTCCCTGAACGAGCAGGCGATTCGGGAGGATTTCGAGGCGCTCGGCGGTGATTCGGTGACGAACCGGCACTTGCAGTCGATGGCGCTGGTCGGGCCTTCGGATCAGTTGCGGATTCATGAAACCGCGCGGATCGATCCGTACACGGTCTTCGACACGACGAACGGGCCGATCATCGTGGAGCGAGATGTTTGGGTGCAGCCGTTCACGAGGATCGAGGGGCCGTGCGTCATCGGCGCGGGGACGCAGTTGTTCCGGGCGAATGTTCGGGGGGCGGTGACGATCGGCCCAGTCTGCCGAGTTGGCGGCGAGGTGGAGGCGTCGATCATCCAGGGGTACTCGAACAAGTATCACGAGGGGTTCCTGGGGCACTCGTACGTGGGAGAATGGGTCAACCTGGGGGCGATCACCTCGAACAGCGACCTGCGGAACGATTACGGTGAGGTTGAAGTGCCGTTGCAAGGGGACCCGGTGCCAACCGGCCAGGCCAAGGTCGGTTGCTTCATCGGCGACCACACGCGGACGGGGCTCGGCAGCATGCTGAACACCGGAACCTCGATCGGCGTGATGTGCAACGTCTTGCCGGCCGGCTGGCTCCTGCCGAAGCACGTGCCGAGCTTTTCGAGTGTCCTCTGGGGCAAGGTGGCCAAGGGTTTCGAGCTGGAGCAGATGTTCGAGACGGCCAGGATCGTCAAGGGGCGGCGCGGCCTGGAATTCACCGAGGCCGAGGAATCCTTCTATCGCTCGCTGTACGATCAAACGCGACTGGAACGGCAGCGGGCGTTTCAGAAGGCGCAAAGCCATCGAACCGAGCCGCTCCGTTCGGCGTCGATCGCGGCCCGATGAGCCGGGGAGGGCGGGGCGAGCAATTGCAATCGCATGGGGGCCGGGCAATCGCGTAGAATGATCATTGATTTTCCCTCCCCAGTGACCCCTCCCTCTCCGAAACATTCATGGCCTGGATCATTTTGGTGATTGCCGGTCTCGCCGAGGTCGGCTTTACCACCTGTTTAAAGCTGAGCGAGAACTTTACCCGGCCGATCCCCTCGGCCGGGTTTTTGGTGTTGAGCATCCTGAGCTTTGTGCTGTTGACGAGGGCGATTCAGACGATTCCGCTCGGCACGGCGTATGCGGTCTGGACGGGGATCGGCGCGTGCGGCACGGCAATCGTCGGCATCGCGCTGTTCAAGGACCCGCTGACGGGGGGCCGGGTGGCGCTCTTGATGATCCTGATCGGCTCGGTGATTGGGCTGAAGGTGATTTCGGGCGATTGACCAGCGGGGCGGCGCGGGGATGGTCGGCCGGCGCCGAGGAATTGGATCGCGAGGCTCGAACCTGTTGGCCTTGTCGAGCCTCTTAGGATAAGTGGAGAGACGCGCAGCCGGGATGGCTCAGGCTGCTTGAAATCCAGGCATTTTCACCATTGGGGTTCTTTCGATGGCAGGTCAGGATGACGGTGGCAGTTCGCATCATGGGACGGGCGGACGGGACTGGGCGGCATACGTCTTCCTGATCTTGATGGTCTTGATCGGATCCACCACGGCCCTCTCGGCCAAGCTGGCGGTGCGGGAGTTGCCCTTGCCGTTGGTGCCGCTGGTGCGGTTCGGAGTGGCGGGGCTGTGCCTCTTGCCGTTTGCGATGAAGGGCGGAGCGCTGCTGCGGCTTCTTCGAGAAGATCGCGGGCGGGTGCTGGCGTCGGGCCTCTTTTGCGTGGGATTGAATCAACTGTTCTTCCTGACGGGTGCTCGGCTGGCACCAACGACGCATGTTGGCCTGATTTACGCGACGAACCCGTTGTTTGTGCTGTTGATCGCCAGCGCGATCGGCCAGGAACGGCTGAGAGGGGACCGGCTGGTGGGGATTGTCGCCAGCGTACTGGGCGTGGCGGTGATTGGCCTGGGGAGCCTGAGGGGAGACACGTCGGTCGAGGCGTCTCGGGCGATCCTGGGCGATATCTTGCTCGTCGGCGCGGTGGTGACCTGGGGAGCGTACATGATTGTCAGCCGGCCTTTGATCCGTCGGCATGGGGCGATTCCGGCGCTGGCGGGAACGTTCGTGGTTGGCTCGTTGATGGATCTGCCGGTGTCGTTGTTCTTCCTGGACTGGGACGGATCGATCTTGCCGCTGGGCCTGGGGGCGATCGGGAACGCTTCGGCGGTGGCCTGGATCGGCCTGGCGCACCTGACGTTGATTGTCACGGTCTTCGCGCTGGCGTTTCAGAATCTGGCGATGACACGGCTCGATGCGAGCGAGGTGGCCACCTTCGGCAACGCGGCGCCGATCTTGACGGTGGTGTGGGGGTATCTGTTCCTGGGCGAGGCAGTCACGCCCTTCTTGATCGTCGGGGGAGCGTTGACGATCGGCGGGATCCTCTGGACGATCCGCCCGAGACGAGCTCGGGCGGTGGTGCCGGAAGCGGTGGTTGAGGCTCCTCGACCTGTTGAGCTGCCAAGGCCGACGGTAGCCGTACCCTGCGCCGATTGAAGACGCGGGAGATACTGCAGGAGCCTCGGGAATCGCGTCGGAAATCCTGGTACGATCGAATCATCGCCCGGCGGGCAGACGCTCGTCGGGCAAGGGTGGATCGCGCCGGGCCGGCCGCAGCGCCGGCGAGTTCGCGATCGTTGATTCGAGACGGATGCCGGGAGAATGGCAATGCTTCTTCAATCGCTGACGGTTTCTTTGGTGATGCTGGCCTCGCCAGCGATGGTCGAGGAGGACGGGTTCCGGGTGATCTTCGACGGCAAGACGCTCGACGGCTGGAAGCAGGTCGGCCCCGGATCGTTCGAGAAGGTGGAAGACGGGGACGGGTTCAAGACCGTCGGCGGCATGGGGCTGCTCTACTATGAGAAGGAGACGTTCGGCGACTGCGTGATTCGGGTCGTGTACAAGGTGGGAGACGACCGGGATAACGCGGGAGTCTACATCCGGATCGCCGAGGAGCCGGATGACCCGTGGTACGCCGTGCACAACGGCTACGAGGTGCAGATCGTCGATCGAGGAAGCCCGCTGAGCCAGACGGGGGCGATCTATTCGTTTGCCGAGGCGAAGAAAATCGAGTCGAGGCCCGGCGAGTGGAACACGATGAAAATCACGCTCGACGGCGAGGTGATTGCCGTTTCGGTCAACGGCGAGCCGGTTTCGCGGTTCGACCCGACGAGCGACCCGATTCCGCCGCCTCGGAACGACATCGACCCCAAACGTCAGCCGAGGAAGACCCGAGGCTACATTGGCCTTCAGAACCACGGCGACGACGATCTGGTGTACTTCAAGGAAGTGAGCGTCAAGCCGCTCAAGGCCGACTGATGGATCACGGTTGAACCTGAGCCGCGTCAGTCTCGATCACCGGGATGGAGGAGCCGCATGGCGTTGGCTACGACGACAAGGGTCGTGCCAACGTCGGCGGCAATGGCCATCCAGAGGTCGGCCAGGCCGACGGCGGCGAGGAAGAGGACGAGCACCTTGATGCCGATGGCCAGGGCGATGTTCTGACGGATGATCGCCAGGGTTCGTCGGCTGTGGCGGACGAGCCAGGGGAGGCCGCGCAGGTCGTCGGCCATCAGGACGATGTCGGCGACTTCCAGGGCCGAAGCACTGGCAATGCCGCCGAGCGAGACGCTGACGCGGGCCTCGGCCAGGGCGGGGGCGTCGTTCACACCATCGCCGACCATTCCGGTCGGGCCGTGCTGGGCGTCGAGATCCTGAACGGCCTGGGCCTTATCGGCGGGAAGCAGATTGGCGCGATGGTCGGTCAGGCCAAGCTCTCGGGCAATGGCGGCGGCGGTCGCTGAGTTATCGCCCGTGAGCATGACGGAATGAATGCCGAGGCGAGAGAGATCGGCGAGCACGGCGGCGGCCTCGGGCCGGGGGCGATCGGCCAGGCGAATCCAGCCGAGCGGGCCGTCGGTCGTGGAGAGGACGACGGCGGTTCCCGGCTCCTGGGCGGCGTTGTCGATCGAGGCGTGAAACGACGCCTCGCAGAGCCCGGCCTGATCGACATAGCGATGGCTGCCGATGTGATACCGAGATGCCTCGACCATGCCGCTGGCACCTAGCCCGGCCTCGGCCCGGTAGTCGGTGGCCGAGGGGACGGTCAGGTGCTGGTCGCGGGCGTGCCTGGCGATGGCCCGGCCGAGGACGTGGCCGCCGTGATCGCCGAGCGCCGCGGCGATGCGGAGCATCCGGTCGGCCCCCTCGGGGGCCTTGGGAACGACCTCAACGACGCTCGGATCACCCAGGGTCAAGGTCCCTGTCTTGTCGAACGCCAGGACCCGGAGCCGCCCGATCGCTTCGAGGAACTGCCCTCCTTTGACCAGCACCCCCTTCCGCGCCGCACTCGCCAGGGCACTGACGACGGCCACCGGCGTGCCGATGACCAGGGCGCACGGGCAGGCGACGACCAGGACAACCAGGCCCCTCATAATCCATTCCCGCCAGTCGGCCGACTGGCCGGTGGCTTGCAGGAGGAGCGGCGGAACGAGCATCAAGGCCACGGCCAGGCCGACCGCAATCGGGGTGTAGACGGCAGAGAAGCGTTCGATGCTCCGTTCGAGGGGCATGCGACGGGACTGAGCCTCTCGGACGAGGGTCATCGTTCGAGAGAGGACCGAATCGCGCAGGGGTTTGGTCGCCTCGACCTCCAGCGCGCCGTCGCCGTTGACGGTGCCGGCGAAGACCTCGTCACCGATTTCCTTGTCGACAGGGACGGATTCCCCGGTGATCGACTTCTGGTCGATGGCCGAGCGACCAGCGAGAACCCGGCCGTCGATCGGCACGCGCTCTCCGGCCCGGACGCGGACCCGGCGGCCTGGCGTAACCTGCTCGGCGGGAATGACTCGGGTCGATCCATCGGGGTCGATCAGCTCGGCGGTATCGGGCGCGACGGCGAGCAACGATCGCACGGCGCGGCGGGCTCGGGAGAGGCTCTGGGCTTCGAGCGCCTCGGCCAGGCCGAACAGAAAGGCAACGGTGGCGGCCTCTCCCCATTCTCCCAGCAAGACCGCGCCGCCGATGGCCAGCGTCATCAACAGGTGGATGCCGAGGTGGAGGCGTCGCAAGGCCCGCCAGGCTTTCGGGAGCAGTTCGACGATGCCTGCCAGGATGGCGACGGCGTAGCCGACCATCGCCACGACGAGAAGCGTGCCGGTTCGATCCGACATCCACCCGAGCCATGCGGCCCAGTCAGCCGAGGCTCCGACAAGAAGCGAGAGGCCGGAAACGGTGGTCCACCCCCAGTGACCGAACCAGGGACGGGCGGCCTCGTCTGGGTCGTCGCTCGACGGGGTGATCGCCAGCGCCTCGTTCAGGGGTTCGGTCGCCATGCCGGCGATCCGGGAGACGCGCCCGGCCAGTTCGCTCGGGTTGGTCACGGCCGGGTCGAAGTCGACGGCGACGGTTCCCTCGGGCGGGTTGATGTCGAGGGAGGAGACGCCTGGGGCTCCATCCAGGGCAGACCGGATCGGTGGCACCTCGCTGGGGCAATCGAGCCCCTTGACCTTCAAGGTGCAGCGAGCCTGCCGCTCCATGCTCGAACGCCTCCGAGTCGAGGTTCGAGGCTCGGGCGCTCCCTCCCGACCGTTCGGGACGATGCGAGCCTTGGGGCCTTCGGACCTCCGAATTATAGACGGAGACGAAAGTTGGGGAAATGCGTCGTTACGACCGGACGGTCACTTCGACATTCTTGCCACGAATCTTGAGGAAAAAGTGACTAAGGCCCCGCATTTTTCCGATGTTATTTCCGTACGACACGCGATCGTTGGAAGAGCCAGCGATCACGGTGACCGGTTCCGATTCCGATCGATCTTGTAGGAGACACCCCCATGTACCAATTTCAAAATTGCACGCATCAAAAGAGTTTACTGACATGTCTCGCATTCGAAATCCCCGCTATGCCCCCGAATTCCTGGAACGACGACTGAGCCCCTCATCCTTCGGCCTGGTTCCGACGGCGGAGGTCTCAACCTTCTCGAACGTGGCCATGGAAGCCAGGATCACGGAGGAACCCCTGCCGCGAGATCAAAACGGCGATCCGATTCCGGATCTCCCGACGGACGATGGACCTGGCCAACCGGCTCCGATTTGACCTCTAATCTCCAGAATTGATTCGATAGATTTACAAGTAACAGCATGGCCCTGCGTCCCTGGCGCGGGGCCATGCTGCTTGATTGCGCTTTAAAGTTCAGACAAGCAAGTTTATCAAAAAAGCGATTTTGCCTTCATTTGAACGATTTTGATATTAGTAAGTCTAATAGCCGATTGAGAGAAAATGCATCAGAATTCGATTCCGCCGATTCGCCCGGCGAGTTCAGCCCGTTTCCCATCGAATGCCGTGTCTGAATAGAAGATTCTCTCGATGAAGCCGGGACTATAAGTTCTGGCCAAGGCAAGTTCGTCGGCTGCTTTACTGAGATAGGTCAGGTCATCGTCGGCTGCGGCAGCGAACGCTCTGGCACGAGCATAATGCCCTTCTCCCCGATAATGGCCGAACTCCCCTGCATAATCTGAAGCGATTGTTGCCAGTCGAATGGCCTCTTCTGAATGACCCTGACGAAATTGCTCGGCCGAGAGAAGAACGTAGGCGATCAACGCTGTCGGCTGTTGCTGAAGGAAGGAATCAAAATTCGGGTCATCAACTGCAATTCGGTAATCTTCAATTGCTTCAGCGGAGCGCCAGGCTCGTTGAAGCCCGATCGCCCGACAAAATCGAGAATAGACGTGAGCGGGTTCAACCGCGAGGATCCGGGAGAACTGGTCGATCGCGTCCTGGGTTCTGCCTTCATTAAGTAGGCTTCGAGCGACGCTTGCTCGGAGGCCGATTTCGGTCAAGTCATCGTCGGCTTCGCGGGCAAGAATGACTGGAAGGGTGTCGGGGTCGATTCCAGTCGTATTTGCAACTGCCCCGTCGGTAATCACCGAAAGGTCGAGTCGGAGGCGTCTCCAGGGCTCTCGTGCCCCGCGCACCGATCCAAGGCGGACCTGTTGAACAGATTCTTCCACGAGGTCCCATCGCTTCAGTCGGGCGCCAAGGGTCGCAAGAGCCTGCCAGCCGGTCTGCCATCGAGGCTCAATTTCAACGGCTTGACGACTGTGTGTGACCGATTCGTCTTCGGAGCCGAGATGGTACTCGCTCGATCCCAGACCCAGCCAGAGCAAGGCGGATTCAGGATGGAGGTCGAGGCAGCGTTGGTACGAATGGCGGGCGGTTGCGAAGTTGCCGATCTGATAGGCCGAGGCGGCGAGTCGGACGCGGGGCCAGTAAAGGTCGTCGCGGTCGAGCAGGGCGTTGGAGTAGTGGGTGATGGCGACAGCGAAGCCGATCTGATCGGTCGAGATTCCCATGGCCGAGGCCTCGTCGGGGCGAAGAGCTTCGGCGCGGACGCCCTGGAGGTAGCTGAGAAGCCAGCGGGGAGGAACGCTCGTGGGCGATGGGCGGGGAGGATTGGTCGGAAGTCCAAGTTGAGAACGAAGGAGTCGGGCCGTCGTCTCCAGGGGTTCGAGTGAATGATGTCGGAGGATTCGGTCAAGGACCTCGACCGCGCGACGGCGATCGTCGGGGAAGGGGGCGTAGCGAGATCGGGAAAGCTCGATTCCGTAGCGAAGCGCCTGTTCAAGAATGAGAGCGCGGGCGTCTGAGCGGTGCGGTTCGTCGAGCCGGAGAATCGGTTCGGAGTTCCAGAAATCGTGGTCGTTGCTAGCGCCCATGAGCCCGTATGCGTCGAGCAACCGTTCCGCGAAATCAATGCGACCTTCCGGAGGAGTCATCCCGGAAGATCGATACGTGTAGATCGAATGGGCACTGGACTCGGGATCGGACACAAATCGGAAATAGGCTTGACGCTCGGCCTCGTTCAGGGCGTTCTGCGTGGTGGTCAGTTGCCGTTTCGACTCGGTCTGGTCTTCCTGAACCTTGGCCGCGGCGACGGAGGCGATCAGGCCGAGACAGATGCAGCAGGCCGCGGCGAGGAAGGGGCGTTGGTGGTAGTGGAGCCAGCGAGAGAGTTCGACCCAGAGTGGAGGGGTGGTGTGGAGCAGGGGGAGGCCCGATCGCCAGCAATCGAGGTCGGCGGCGAGCTGAGAGGCCAGGCGGTATCGGCGCGTCGGGTCGGGTTCGAGGCAGCGGCGGAGGATGGCCCGAAGGCCAGGGGGGATCGAGACAAGCTGGCGGCGGGCGGAGGGGTCGCCGGCGGCGCGATCGGCGGCGAGCAATGCAGCCAGCGCGCGGCCCGATCGAGGAGATTCGTCGGGCAAGGGGACCGACGGAGGGACGCCCGTGAGCGCCTCGCGGAGGATCAGGCCAAGGGCATAAACGTCGGCCTGGTGGCAGGCGGAGGGGCAGGGGGGGGAGGCGGTTTCGGGGCTGGCCAGCGCTCGGAGACGCTCGGGAGCCATGTAGGCGAGGGTCCCGCCCATCTCTCCCGAGGATCGAGAATGAGCGGCCGGTTGCCAGTCGGTCGAGAGGTTGAAGTCAAAGAGCATCGGCTGGCCGTCGCCCCCGATCAGGATGTTCGAGGGCTTCAGGTCACCGTGGATCACGCCGCGCTGGTAAGCGTGGTCGAGCGCCTCAGCCAGGCGAGCGATCACCCAGGCGACGGCTCCAGCATAACTGAGCGAGGCGAGCAATTCTCGGGCGGGTCGGACAGGAGTGGCCGCGGTGTATTCGGGGGCCGAGCAGAGGTCGAGATCGGCCAGGAGGTCGAGGCCACGTTCCGGCCTTCGACTGCGTCGACGGCTTTCCTGGAGAACCTCGCCGAGAGTTGCCCCACCGACAAAGGGCATGAAGATCAGTTGCAAGCCGTCGTCGGTGATCCGTTCCCGGAGAATCGGAACAATGTGAGGGTGCGGGGCTCGGGCGAGGTATCGGTGTTCGGCCGACGGGCGGTCGGTGACCTTCAGGACAAGCAAGCGGTCTTCCAGCTCGGCATCGGCGGCCAGGTAGACGTGAGCAAAGCCGCCGCGGCCCATCTCGCGCAGAAGGCGATACGGGCCGACCTCATCGCCGGGCTTCAAGGGGCTGGTGGCCTGGCCCTGACCGAACGAGATCGTTGGCAGCACATCGTGCAGCGCGATCAGTCGGAGCAACCGATCGCGGTACTCGGGGAATCGGCCGACGAAGTCCTCGACCGATGGTTGGTGCCCGGACGACGCTTGCAGGCAGAACTCGTGGTAGATCAGCTCCAGGCGTGTTTCGGGATCACCAGGAGGAAGGCGGTCGAAGAACTGCTCGGCGCGGGGGTGTTCGCCCTGCTCCCAGCGTCGGGTGAAGTCTTCGAGCAGCGTTTCGAGCGCATGGCTGACGGTCGAGACGGCCCCAGACACGGCGTTGGAGGCCGAAGGAGCGGCCCAGACACGCAGGCGGTCGAGTTCTCGCCTGGCTTCGGAGGAAAGCAGGTCGGAATTCGAGTCGAGCGGTCGGGGAGGGCGGCCGGGGGTCGGCATCATCGCCATTGCCGTTGCTCCATGCGCTGCCGGGCATCGTCAATGAGCCGACGCACCGAGCGTTCATTGACACCGACACGCTGGGCGATTTCGTCGAAGGTCAGCCCCTCGCTGCGCAGGCGGAGGGCTTCGGTTTCCCAGCCCGACCGTCCGGCGGTGAGCTGGTCCATGCACTCCTGTTCCTGAAGGTTCTGGCTGGGGGTCGGGTCGGCCGAGGGAACGTCTCGGGGTTCGTCGCGATTGCCGCGGCGGATGTAGAGCGGCTCTTCGCGTCGAAGGTTGTATTTCTGAGTCCGGGTGCGGCGCCGGTACTCCTCGTGAACCTTGTTCCAGGCCACCCCGCTGAGGTAGGCCCGCAGATGCTGCTGGTTTTCGAACCGGGACGGATCGACCCCGTCTCCCGCGAAGACACTGGCCCAGACCAGTTGCACGAAGTCCATGGAATCGAACTGAGCGCGCAGGAGGCGAGGTAACTGCCGACGGACGGCGAGCCGGACATCGGGCTCGAACTCGTTCAGCAAGGTGTTGAGGGCTTGCTCGTCGCCGGCTTTGGCCTGGGCGATGAGGTCGGCGAAGGTGGTCTCGTTCATCGTGCCACTCGCCCCGAGATTGAAGATCGGACGTCCGAGTCAACTCCTTGGCCCGACAGCGCCGTCGGGCCGATCCGATCGGGGAGCTTCGGGGGTCGAGATTCGATCGGAACCTCTCCGACCCAAGGGCTCGATCACCGAATGACGCTCGGGAGGCGTCATTTCTTAGTTTACGTGCTCCACCGGGCAAAGACACCTCAAAATAGCACAATTTCTTCGAGGCGTGGGCCGAGACCTCCGGCCTGATGTCGAAATTCCTCGATCGGACGCCCCAAGGCGGGCACAACGCAATTTCGCGGAAATCTTCGGACAGGATTTTCCAGAATCGTGTCCGGTTCCGTTCTTTGATTGCAACACGAGAGTTAAGGCCTTGATCACGAGAACGCCCCGATCCGGCACAATTCGCCACCTGAGCATGACTTTGTTAGGCCGAATTGGGGTGTCCGTCGCGACGACAGGCAAGGAATGAACGCTCTCGGCGGATTCGAGGTGACTCCAAGGCCCGGACCACCTCAGGGACGCAGGGAGATGAAGGCCGAGATGATCGGTCGAACTCCTGAGACCACCAGCGAGGAGCAGCCACCGATGGGACGATGCTGCACCAGGGAACAGACCTACGCGACGCCGCTCGGGGATTATCTTCGTGAAATCCGCGATCACGACCTGCTGTCCGCCGACGAGGAAATCGAACTCGCCGAGGCGATTCGAACGGGGGACGAAGCCGCTCGGACGCGCCTGATCGGAGCCAACCTGCGCCTGGTCGTCAAAATCGCCCGCGACTTCGAAGGCCGAGGACTTGCCCTCGAAGACCTGGTTGGTGAAGGGAATCTCGGTTTGATCCGAGCCACCGAAGCCTTTGACCCACGGTTCGGGACACGATTCAGCACCTACGCGAGCCACTGGATCAAGCAGGCGATTCGTCATGCCCTGATCACGACGACGGCCACCATCCGTTTGCCGGCGCACATGGTCGGTCTCTTGACCAAATGGCGCCGAGCCGAGCGTCATCATCTGAGAGAGTTCGGCCAGCCGGCCAGTTTCGAAGAGCTGGTGGTGACGCTTGGGCTTTCGGACGCAAAGTGCCGGATGGTCGAGAAAGCGCTGATCGCCTGCCGCCTGATGCCGGTTGGCGGCGATCGGGATGACGGGGACACCCTGAACGAGACGGCCGACCTTCGGGATGCCCCGGATGCATCGCTCGAATTCGACGACGATCGTCGCGACCTGATGCGACGGTTCAAGCGGCTCGATGACCGGGAGCGAACCATCCTGACGCTTCGCTACGGACTCGGCGATCACGACGCGATGACGCTGAAACAGATCGGCCTCCATCTCGGCGTGACCCGCGAATGGGTCCGAAAGATCGAGGTTCGCGCCGTCCGCAAACTTCATGACGACTGGACTCCCCGGCCCTCGCGCCCCAAGCGGCGAGGCCGGGCCTCGCGATCGCGGAGCAGACGCTCTCCCGCTCCATTGCTCCAGTTGGTCTGAGCCCTCCCGGCAGGACCAGGAGCCCCCCGGCGACGACCGACGCACTCGATGATGAGTCGTCAACTGGCGGCGGGCGGGTCCCCGGGATTCTCGGCCGACTCCTTCAACATCGAAGGGGTCGGCCGTGTTTGTTGGCTCCCCGACGTGCAGGGATCGCGGTCAAGAGTTTGGTTGAAAAACGTCCACAGAGAGGCCGAAGGATCCGCAGAGGCGGTTCGAACGGCATCTCCCGCGATCGGATCGAGCGGGAATTGCCAGGTTCGCCTTGCCCATGTGGGACAATTCTGGTGTAGTGCGTCCGTTTCCCCTCCGAGGGCGTCCTGCTCTTGCGCCGACATCTCATCCCTCAGGCGGGATACGCCCGGGAGATGACCTTTGATTGCCCCCGACCGAGGTGTGACGAGCGACGACCCGACTCGGTCCTCGAACCGCCGGTAGGGCCTCATGTCCCGACTTCCCATCGTTCCCCTGCTCCTGTTCGGACTGGTTCTCGTCACCGGAACCGGTTGCCGATCCTCGTTTCAGGGGAATTTCCTGAGACGCGATCTGGCCCAGGCTCCCGTGGCGCAGGCCGACCAGCCCGATCCCGATGAACTGGTTCGTCGGGTCGCCCTGGAACACGATCGGCGCTCGCAACTGGTCCAGGCGCTCAAGGTCTCGGATCTGAACATCAAGATCGATACCTTCCGCGACCAGAACGGCAACGAGCGCTCTCCCTTGCTGGGAGGCACGGCCAGCGGCGTGATGGTGATGGAGCGGGCGAGGAATCTTCGGGTCACGCTCCGAAAGCCTCCCGGGATGGCGGTGGCCGACATCGGCTCGAATGACCGGGAGTTCTGGTTTGCCAACGACCTATCGAACGAGATGGTGATCGGGTCGTATGCCCAGACCGAAGGGTTTGCCGACCCGATGCTCGCCTCGGTTCGTCCCGACTGGATCTTCGAGGTCCTGGGCCTGGAGCCGTTGCCGGCCGATCTGGAAATTGCTCCGGGAGAGTCGGACGCAACCTTGACCCTGATCGAACAGCGACGGCTCCCGAACGGCTCGACAATGGTCAAGGAGTCGATCCTGAGCATTGCCGAACAGCGGATCATCGAGCACCGCCTGTTTACCGAAGGGCGAGGCGAGCTGATCGCCCGAGCCCGGGTCGAGCGACCGGAAACAATCCGGCTGCCGGCGACCGGCGGAGCCGAGCCTCCAGAGACAATCCAACTGCCGCGAGTCGTCCGGTTGACCGTTCCCGAGATGGCCGAGCTGACCATGTATCTTGGGAGCATCAAGCCGAACCCCACCGATGATTTCGCGGCCAATACCACCTTCGATCGGCCGGTGAAGGAAGGCTATCTGGTCGTCGACGTGCTGGAGCTGGCCCGATCGCAGGGGATGGTGCTGGCCGATCAGTCGTCGTCGTCTCCGATCCCACCGCCGGCAACCGCTCGTGATCGATCACCCACCTTCTCATCGTCTCCGGGGTCGCTCTCCTTGCCGAGAAGTGATCGTGAGGTCGCTCGGACCGAGGATGTCTCGCTCGGTGCCCGAGGGCAGGGGGGCAATTCGGGATTCCAGTCGATCTCGGAGCGATCTCCCGTGTCGCTCGACCTGCCGTCTCCGTCTCGATCGGCCGCGGGTAGGGGAGCAGGGGCGGTGGAAATCCGCCGGCAATCGTGGGAGTCGGTCGAAGGGAACCGGTTCCGGCGGGGAGCCCTCGGGCGCGAGTGAGATCGGGATTGATCGTTCGAGGGCTCGGGGCAGGGGGCTTTCGACGGTTACGGCGCTCGCCGTCGCCTGCACCGGGCGCTCATGAGGCAGGCTCGGATGACGGGTGATTGTCCCGGACAATGGCGAGGACCGCCTCGTGCAATCGTCCATTGGAGGCGAGCACGCTGGACACGGTCAGGTCCAGGGGGGCTCCCAGGCAGTTCGTGACCCGACCACCGGCCTCCTCAACGAACAGTCGACCGGCGGCGAAGTCCCACGGGGCGAGCTGGTACTCGAAAAAGGCGCCGAACTGCCCGCAGCCGACCATGCAGAGATCGAGCGCGGCGGTGCCGAATCGTCGAATCCCGTGAATGTTCTGCCGGAACAGGCCGGAGATGGAGCGCAGGGTCGCCTCCATCATCGCCCCACGATCATAATAGAATCCGACGCCGATCATGGATTGATCCAGGCGTTCATGATCTGCAACCCGGACCGGTCGGCCATTCTGAAACGCCCCTGCCCCCCGGATCGCGGTGAACCGATCGCCGCTGACCGGACTGAGCACGATGCCGCACTGCGCCGCTCCCTCGCGGTAGTAGGCGATCGAGACGGCGAAATGGGGCAACTGATGGGCAAAGTTATTGGTGCCGTCGAGCGGGTCGACCACCCAGAGGTGCTCGGCATCGAGGTCGCCGTGCTTCGCTTCTTCCTCTCCGAGGATGGCGTGCTCGGGGAAGGCGCGGTGCAGGACATCGACGATGGCGCGCTCGGCCTCAAGGTCGGCATCGGTGATCAGGTTGCCGATGTCCTTCGAGCGGTGAGAGACTCCTTCACGCCGATAGCGCAGCAAGACCTCTCCGGCAGCCTGCGCGGCCTGTTCGGCGACCACAAGTTCAGGTGTTGGCATTCGTGTGTCTTGAGGGAACAGTGTCGAGTATCGGGCCATTCCGGCAGTCCAGGCCCATCATTATGGCGAGGATTGCCGTGGGAGGGAAGCAGGAGGATGCAGGAGTCACTCCTGGCACTTGCGTGGTCGGAGGAACGCCATCGGACCCAACGAAGAGTGCACGCATGATCTTTTGGGGTTATGTCGTGCTGGTTGCTTAACCGTTCCAGGTGGCGCGGTGAGAACGACTCGGGCGCGCGGTCCGAGGGGGTTGATGACATCCTGCAACATGAGACGCGATTTTCGACTGGAATGCGCGCGGGGGATTGGGTAAGTTTCCGGATACTTTCTCAAAGCTTCTCAGAACGATCAACGAATCCAAGCTCGTTCTGAGCAACACGACGACGACCGCCTTGGATGTGTCAACCAGACACACGAAATCGCATTCCCAGTCGTCCCTCCCCTTCGTCTCTTGATTCACCTGTTCCAATCACGGCATTCTGCAACCATGCACCGCTTCACGCGACGCACACGATGCTCTGCGCTCAAGTTCCTTCCACTCGACGCGCTCGAATCACGAACCCTGCTCAGTCTCGGCGCCGCCTTGCCGGTCGCCGAGGCACCACCTGCGCAACAGGAGTTGTACAGCAGTGAGCATATTATCGTTCGCTATCGCCCCGATGCGATCGAGGCAGCCTCAGGTCATGATCTCGCAGGCGCCCTGGTGCCCGGCATGCGAACCGTTCCGGTCCGTGAAGGAAGCTCGGTTGAGGAGGCGCTTGCCTTTGCTCGAAGCGACCCTCGGGTGCTTTACGCTCAACCGGATTATGTTGTTTCGATCACGGCGTCTCCCGACGATCCGCGGTTCGGTTCTCTCTGGGGGTTGAATAACACGGGGCAGAGCGTGGGCGGATTGCCAGGGGCCGACATCAGCGCGCTTGAGGCCTGGTCGGTCACGACGGGCAGTCCCGACGTGATTGTCGCGGTAATTGACACCGGAATCGACCTGACCCACGCCGATCTCGTGCCGAATCTTTGGGTGAATTCCGGTGAAGTCGGCAGTAACGGACAGGATAGTGACGGCAACGGCTACATTGATGATCTTCATGGTTGGAACTTTGTGAATGACTCTCCGAATGTTCAAGATGACCATAATCACGGAACCCACGTCTCGGGAACCATCGGCGCGGTCGGCAATAATGCGCTGGGTGTCGTTGGGGTGAACTGGAATGTGAAGTTGATGCCATTGAAGTTTCTTGACTCATCTGGCCGAGGCTACACGAGTAATGCCATTAAAGCGTTGAATTATGCAGTCGAGATGGGGGCACACGTTTCGAATCATAGCTATGGCGGCGGCGGATACAGCACTGCGTTTGTCGATGCGATTGCCGAAGCGAGGGCGCGGGGGCACATTGTTGTGACCGCGGCCGGGAACAACGGCTCCAATAATGACCTGAACCCGACCTATCCTGCCAATTATGAGGGCGACAACCTGATCTCGGTGGCCGCCACGAATGCGTATGACCAGATCGCGGGTTTTTCGAATTACGGTGTCAATACCGTCCATCTTGGAGCGCCGGGTGTCTCGATCCTGAGCAGCGTCCGCCATGGCTCATATGGCTACATGTCTGGAACATCGATGGCGGCGCCGCACGTCACGGGGGCCGTTGCCTTGATCCGTGGCCTCCATCCGGACTGGTCTTACGACCAGGTGATCGCCAAGGTGCTGGCGACCGTCGACCCGCTGTCCGAGCTTGACGGAGTGGTCATCACAGGCGGACGCTTAAATCTTGGTCGCGCGGTAACGAGCGAGACGAATGGACCTCAGATCGAGTCTGCAATGGCTCTTGCCGGCGCCGAGAATCGGATTCGCCTGCGATTCAGCGAGGCCATCCGTCCCGATTCGTTCACGATCGAGGACGTGCTTTCACTGACGGGTCCGGAAGGGCAGGGGGTGTCGATCGGCTCGGTCTCGGTGGTCCCGGGATCGGCCGACCGCGAGTTCGACGTGGTGTTCTCCTCGGCCGGGGTTGGCACCTACCAGATTGTCGTCGGCCCGAAAATCCTGGACCTGGCCGGAAACTTCGTCGACCAGGATCGGGATGGTCTCAACGGGACGGTCCCCTCCGATCAGTTCGAGGCATCCGTCACGGTGACTGCCCCTCCCACCGCGACGGTCCAGATTCTCGACGATACGCAATCCGGCTATGCGGAGGTGGGTTACTGGCGGTACTCCGTGCTGGGCGGTTTCGATCAAACGAGTCGCTACGCGGCGGCCGGCGACGGCGCGGCGACGGCGACCTGGAGCTTTGCCGTGACGCCGGGGGCCAGCTATCGGGTCTCGGCGACCTGGTCGGCGTCCCCGAACCGGGCGAGCAACGCGCCGTTCCGGCTGCTCGATGACGGGCAGGTGCAGGAGACAATTCTCGTCGATCAGCGTCAGACCCCCGGTGCGTTCACCGAGCAAGGCGCGGGCTGGGAAGACCTGGGGGTGGTGACTGTTTCCTCAGGCGTGCTCCAGGTGCAGTTGAGCAACCGGGCCGACGGGTTCGTCATCGCCGACGCCATCCGCATCGAAGAAGTACCAGCCCCCCCTCCGCCCCTGGTTCAGGTGCTCGACGATACGCAATCCGGCTATGCGGAGGTGGGTTACTGGCGGTACTCGGTGCTGGGGGGCTTTGATCAGACGAGTCGCTACGCGGGTGCTGGCGACGGATCGGCGACGGCGACCTGGAGCTTTGCCGTGACGCCGGGGGTCAGCTATCGGGTCTCGGCGACCTGGTCGGCGTCCCCGAACCGGGCGAGCAACGCGCCGTTCCGGCTGCTCGATGACGGGCAGGTGCAACGGACAATTCTCGTCGATCAGCGTCAGACCCCCGGCGCGTTCACCGAGCAAGGGACGGGCTGGGCGGACCTGGGGGTGGTGACTGTTTCCTCGGGCGTGCTCCAGGTGCAGTTGAGCAACCGGGCCGACGGGTTCGTCATCGCCGACGCCATCCGCATCGAAGAAGTACCAGCCCCGTCGTCTTGGTCGTCCTCGTTGATCGAACTCGCGTTGTTCGACGAGAACCTCTCGAAGGCTTCCCGACGGTCTCCGGTTCTGACCGGGGTCGATGGCAGTCTGTTGGACGAGCTTGCTCAGGACTTCCTGCGCGGTTGACGCTCCTGCCAGGGATTCTCGGGGCGGATCGCCTGATCGCCTCAATGGGACGATCCGCCCCGAAGATGCCGCCCGCAATGGGTCTGATAATGGACCTTATGCTCGTTTCGGCGGGGTGTGACCTCGGAATGATGTCATTCCGTCTCGGCAGACAGTTTTCCGCAGCAACAGCGACGTGGAGCGGCCCCGGTCTCGAACATCCGTGTCCGGGACCGGGGCCGCTGCTCACCGTGCATCAATCACCCGGAAGGCGGAACTTATCGGCTCGACGCGGACAGGGTGGAGTCGGATGCCGAACCCTCGGCGATTCGCCAGGATCGGACGCTGCCGCCGCTGAGGCTCGACTTCAGAAGCGTGAGCGCCGAGGAGTTTTCGGTCGGTTCGGGAGGATTGGGTCGAGCGTTGGTGAACGTGCGGGTTTCCCGAGCGACGGGCCGGGCATCAACGCGGGAGGCGGAGATCACGTTGACGTTGCTCGGCGTCGGGTCGAGGCTCGCCGGAGAGAGGGTCGGTGGCGCGGCCGGAGCTTGCTCCGAAGCCCGAGTTCGGGTGGCCACATTCGGCGAGGTGAACTGGGAGCGAGACGGAATTTGGGTCGGGGTTGGGGCTGAACTTGGGGCTGGGGTCGGAGCAGGGGCCGGAGCCGGAGTCGAGGCTGGTGTGAATGTTACGGTTCGCTGAGCGACGGGAGCGACCGAGGGCCGGACGGTGCTGGTTGCGGTCGATCGGGGGGTGCTGGACACCGGCATCTGCAAGACGGTTCTGGGGGCGTCGTTGACTCGGAAATCAATCTTGGTGTTTTCCCGACCGACAACCACGTCTCGGCGGCCGACCAGGCGGTCGTTCACGCGGACCTCGACCTGGTGAACACCGGGAGTCACCTCGGCCTGGTAGCCGCCGGACGACCAGGTGGTCACGCGAGACGACTGGCCGGTGCCCGAGTTGGTGATCGTGACCTCGGCGTTGGAAACCCCTTCGCCCAGATCATAGAACTGGTCGTTGTTCGAGTCGTCGAAGACCACGCCGAGAATCTTCGGGGCGGCCTCCTCCTTGCGGGCGAAGACCTGGGTAACGACCAGCTTCGTCTCGGTCGAGGGCGTGGGAGAGCCGAAGGGGGTGGATCGATCCACCGAGACTTCCACCGGCAAGATGGCCACGCCGACGTCCTGATGGCTCTCGTTGCGGTCGGAGGAGGTTTGCAGGATGTTCTCTCGGTGCGGGTCCTGGGAGTTGCCAGGCCCGTAGTCGGCCAGGAAGGCCCGCATGGCGTGTTCAGAAGAATCGACGCCGTAGATGATATTCTCGGCAACGGTATCGGGATTGCCGTATCCGGCGGCAATCACTCGATCGGTGGCGGTTTCCAGCCCCTTGGGGCCGTCGTGGGTCTGACCGCCGAGGCGAATCTGGTATTCGGTGTGCCGCTTGGCCGCGTCGGCGAGCGAAGCGTCCCAGGCGACCGGAGGTCGGGAGTCGGAGGACGCAATGTCGGAGATGACGGACTCAACCGAATCGCCGTCCCGGGTAATTGCGGTGATGGCCCCCCGGGTCAACCCTTGCTCCACCCGCTCAGCGGCCGACTCGGGATTGATCAGTGCCTCGTTGATCAGTTCCAGCATCAGTTGCTGTTCGCCGGTCACGTCGGCAGACAGGAGCTTGCGGGCTTCCAGAGTCTCCAACCGAGGCGATCGTCGCGTCGTGGGGCGAGCCATCAAGACCTCCCTGTCTTGGTTGAGCCCTGTCCCTGCCATAGGGAAGGGCACGGAATAGAAGAATTATTGGCGATTCGATCGTCCGTCTTGAGCGGCATTGGCGGTTGAAAATCGCCGTTGCCAGATGTCAAGAGCAATCGCAATGGCTGTGCCAGAAATCTTTCGAGTCGTGACAGATCTCTGGCGATCGTTCCGTAACTTACTGCCATTCATCATGATACAGGCCCGGAGTTTCCTGGTTTCACACCAGGAAATCGCCGCCGCCCAGCACGCATTTTCCCCCGGTCGGGACCGCCTTTTTACAAGAGTGGAGGTAGGAACTCCAAACGCAAGTTTCGTTAAAGATTGAAGTTGCGCCGGACGACCTGTGAAGGTGTTCCGGTTGTCGGGATCATGCCGAGCCCTGCCGAGCGACGCAATCGACCGACGCCGTGGTCTTGAAGGCCCTTTGGCTGCGCGGATAGCCTGTGGGCGGTCGGTCTTCCTCCGGCCCGCCCATCCGGCCCGGCGATCGTGCCGAGCATTCGTGGTTGCAATGAGTTCGCATCGAGGGAAAAGGGTCTCATGTCTACGGCTCAGGACGACTCCGTGGCTCGTGTCGCTCAGGCGGTGGCCGAGGGAAAGCTCTCCGAGTCGGCGGCGAAGAACATTCGCCGCTGGTTGATCGAGTCGCCGTTCGTCCCCTACCGCGATCGGCTCCGAGCCGACATTGAGCAGCAGCGCTGGCGAGAGCTGGACGACGCCTTTTTCGCCGTTCTCGAATTTGGGACCGGCGGACGCCGAGGCCGGATGTACCCGATCGGCACGAACGTCCTGAACGAGCGCACCATCGCCGAGAGCGCCCGAGGCTTGGCCGATTACGTCACCTCTCGCAAAGGATCAGACGCGAAGCGGTCGTGTGTGATCGCCCGAGACGCCCGGCGCAACTCGAAGGAGTTCGCCGAGTGCTGCGCCCGAGTCCTGGCCGGGGCCGGATTCACGGTCTACCTCTTTCCCGAGCCGCGATCGACCCCCCTGCTCTCCTTTGCCGTCCGACATCTGGGGTGTGACGGCGGAATCATGATCACCGCCTCGCACAATCCGCCATCGGACAACGGCTTCAAGTGCTACGCGAGCACCGGGGGCCAGGTCATCCCCCCCGACGACTCGGGGATCATTGCCTGCGTCGAGGCCGTCTCCGAGCGTGAAATTCCCGAAGTCTCGATGGACGAAGGGCTCAAGGACGGGTCGATCCAGCTTGTCGGCGAGGAGATTGATCGGTCCTTCATCGCCGCCGTCGTCTCGCAGTCGGTTTCCGACGCGAGGAACGCCTCGATCGTCTACACGCCGATGCACGGGGTCGGCGATTCGGCCTGCGGCGAGGCGCTTCGGGCGGCCGGATTTGCGAAGGTCAACGTCCTCGAATCGCAGCGTCAGCCGGACCCCGACTTTTCGAACGTCCCCGGTCACGTGGCCAATCCCGAGGTCCCCCGGACGCTCGAACCGGCAATCGAGGAGGCTCGCCGCACCGGGGCCGATCTGGTGATCGCCAGCGACCCCGACGCCGACCGGATCGGCGTGGCCCTGCCCGTCGGCCCCTCGTCGGCCGGAGCCTGGACGACGTTGACCGGCAACCAGATTGGTGCCTTGCTGGCGGCCTTCGTGGTGGAACAATGCCAGAAGGCCGGGAGCCTCCGCCCCGATCATTACATGGTCACCACCCTCGTCAGCACGCCGATGACCCGCTCGATTGCCGAGCAGGCCGGGATCGGCATGGAAGACAACCTGCTCGTCGGGTTTAAGTGGATCGGCCAGCGGATCGACCGCGCCGGGCCGTCGAACTTCCTGTTCGGGTTTGAGGAGTCGCACGGCTACCTCCGCGGCACCCATGTCCGCGACAAGGACGCTGCCGTCGCTGCGTTGCTCTTTGCCGAGCTGGTCGCAACCCTCAAGGAGCGCGGCCAGACCGTCCTCGACTACCTCGATGAGCTGTACCGCAAGCACGGCCACTACGGCGAGGCGTTGATCAACAAGGTCTACGAAGGTCGCACGGGCCTCGAAAAGATCCGGTCGCTCATGGCCGCGCTCCGCGAAGATCCTCCGCACCAGATCGGCGGCCTGGCGGTGACGCGAGTCGACGACTACGGCCGCCACGAATCGCGTCGCCCGGGTTCAAGCGCTCCGCCAACCCCCCTGCCCGAGCCGTCCGGCGACCTGCTCATCTTCACGCTCGACGCCCCCGGCACCCGATTTGCCGCTCGACCCTCCGGGACCGAGCCGAAGATCAAGTTCTATCTGTTTGCCCGGACCGACACCTCGGGCCTTGCCGACGGCGCGAGTGTCGACACCGCCAAGGCCGAAACCGCCCAGCGGCTGGAACAGATGGCCGAGGACATCCACCGTTACATCGCCTCGAAGGTGCCCGAGGAGTCTGCCTGAGCCGCCCTGGCCCCTTCCGATCGAGCCGGCCGGGTTCCTTCAAGCGACCTGCTGGAGGAACTCCGCCGAGGCCCGATTCTCGCATGCGTGATGCTTCGGGAGTTGCCTCCCGACGAACAATAACGAGGAGCCCCCCTGCCCTTCATCGCCGCCCATGTTCAGGAGTTGCGAGGGGGAACACGTCGCGGAGCGACCTTGCCATGCCCGACCCCTCGCCGACAACCGACGCCAACTCCTCCTCGAAGAAGACCGCTCCTGCCGAGGAGGGAACCTCTGCGCTGCGCGCCAAAATCCGAGCCCTGCCGAAAACGCCCGGCGTCTATCTGATGAAGGACGCGCAGGGGCGCGTCATTTACATCGGCAAGGCCAAGAATCTGCGCAGCCGGGTCGGCTCCTACTTCGTCAAGGGGGCCGAGACCGACCCTCGGATCCGCGACTGGATCGGCGAGGTGGTGGATCTCGACCACCTCGACGCCGACAGCGAGGTCGATGCCCTGCTCATGGAAGCCCGGTTGATCAAGGACATCCAGCCGAGGCACAACGCCGACCTGAAGGACGACAAGAGCTTCCCCTACCTCCAGATCACCACCGGCGAGGACTTTCCCCGCGTCAACTTCACCCGAGAACCCCGCGACCGCGGCGTGAAGCTCTACGGACCCTTCCCCCGCGCCAAAGGGCTTCGCGGGGCCATTCAGGTGCTTCAACGCATTTTCAAATTCCGCACCTGCTCGCTCGACATTGATGAAGATGATCCAAGGTGGCGATGGTTCCGTCCCTGCCTCCTGCACTCGATCAACCAGTGCACCGCCCCCTGCAACCTCCGAATCGACAAGGAAACCTATAAAAAAGACATCCGCCGCCTCCGCCTCTTTCTCGAAGGCAAGAAGGACGTCGTCCTCCGCGAGATGGAAGACGAGATGAAGGAGGCCAGCAAGGCCCTCCAGTTCGAGAAGGCCGCCCGATTGCGCGATGAGCTGAAAGCCCTGCAGAACCTCAACCTCCGCGGGAATCTCGAAGACCACGCCCAACCCGAGGTCTTCTACCAGGATCCAAAGAAGGGGCTCCGCGGCTTGCAGAAGGTCCTGAACCTCCCGACCACCCCCCGCACGATTCACGGCGTCGACATCGCCCACCTCGGCGGCACCGAGACGGTCGGCTCGCTCGTCACCTTCATCGACGGCCTCCCCTTCAAGCCCGGCTATCGGCGCTACAAGATCAAGAGCGTCAAGGGAGTCGATGACTACGCCTCGATCCGCGAGGTCGTCTCCCGCCGCATCCAGGGGCTTCAGGAACGGGACGAGCCTTTCCCCGACATCTTCCTCATCGACGGCGGCAAGGGGCAGCTCAACGCCGCGCTCGACGCCTTCAAGGCCCTCGGCGTCGAGGTCCCCACGCTCATCTCCCTCGCCAAGCAGGCGGAAGAAATCTACGTCCCCGGCCGGCCCGACCCCATCGTCCTCTCCCGCCGATCGTTCGCACTCCGCCTGCTGCAATATGTCCGCGACGAGTCGCACCGCTTCGCCCAGCATTATCATCACATGTTGCGATCGAAGCGAACCCTCGGCGATGATGTGACTTGAGGTCCCTTGCCCTGCGGACTCAACACCTAGGGCCAATCTGCTCGACTTGACCGTTTGATCGCGGCCCCCTGATCCCGACGCCCGGCTCGACCTCCAGCGAATCTTGCATCGCATTTATGACGCGGCCGGATACCATTACGACATCTACGACGGCCGCCCCGAGCCCCCCCTCGGCCCCGAAGACGCCGCCTGGGCCGCCGCGATCGTCCCCCAGCCGACAGCCGAACCGACCCCAAACGCTCCTGCCCCCCCGGACCACTCATGATCCTCGCTTCCGCCTCCGGACTCGGCCGCCAGTACACCGGCGACCCGATCTTCACCGATCTTGCGTTCGAAATCCGGGCCGGAGAGCGGATCGGCCTGGTCGGGCCGAACGGCGCGGGCAAGACCACCCTCATGCGCCTGCTCGCCGGCATTGATCAGCCCGACATGGGCCGTTTGAACATCAGGCAAGGCATCCGTGTCAGCCTTCTGAAGCAACAGCCCGACTTCGACCCGAACAAAACCCTGTTCGAGGTGGCCCGATCCGGCCTTGCCTCCTTGCTCGAACTGCAGGACGAACTCGAAGAAGCCGCCCGAGAGATGGCCGAGGCTGACGACGACGCCGACCGCGAACGTGCGTCCCGACGCTACACCGATTTGCAGGACCAGCTCGAACACCAGGACGCCTACGCCATCGAGCACCGGGTCGAGGAGATCGTCTCCGGCCTTGGATTCAAAACAGAGGAGTTCCATCGCCCCGCCGGCACCTTCTCCGGGGGGCAGCAATCGCGATTGATGCTGGCCCGGCTCCTGCTCGAAAGCCCCGATTTGATGCTTCTGGACGAGCCGACGAACCACCTCGACGTGGCCACCGTCTCCTGGCTCGAAGCCTACCTGTCGAGGCAGCCGACCGGCATGGTGATCGTCAGCCACGACCGCTACTTCCTCGACGCGACCGTGACGAAGATCTGGGAACTGTTCCAGGGGCGGGTCGACGCCTATCCCGGCAATTATTCCCAGTACTGGAAACTCCGCGAGGAACGGGCCAAGATCCTTGAACGACGCGCCGAGAAGCAGGCCGAGCAGGCCGCCCACCTCCAGAAATTCATCGACAAGTTCTCCGCCGGCACCCGGGCCACCCAGGCCAAGGACAAGGCGAAGAAGCTCGAACGGGTCATGTCGGAAGATATCGAGCTGATGCGGAACATCACCGGCCCACCGATGGGCTTCGATGAGGTCGTCCGCTCCGGAGACGTGGTGATCGAGGCCAAGGACCTGGGTAAGTCATACGACAAACCCTTGTTCAGCCACTTGAACCTCCAGGTCCAGCGCGGCCAGTGTGTCGCCATCATGGGGCCGAACGGCGCGGGCAAGTCCACGCTCATCAAGACCCTCATCGGCCGCATCAAGCCCGACGAAGGGGAGGTCAAGCTCGGCCACAAGGTCACGGTCGGCTACTACGACCAGGGGCTCGAATCCCTTCCGGCCGACACCCCCGTCCTCCGCGCTGTCTGGCCCGATGATGACCCATCCTGGGTCATGCAGGATGTCCGCGACCTGCTCGGCAAGTTCGGCCTCTCAGGAGACCTGGCCTTGCAAACCGTCGGCAAGCTCTCCGGCGGCGAGAAGGGCAAGGCCGCCCTGGCCCGACTGGCGGCCACGGGGGCGAACCTGCTGGTGATGGACGAGCCGACAAACCACCTCGACATCTGGTCGTGCGACGCCCTGGAGCGGACGATCCGGGAGTTCGAAGGAACTGTCCTCGTCGTCAGCCACGACCGCTATTTTCTCAACCAGGTGGCCGACCGGCTCATCGTGGTCGATGGCGGCCGCGCCCGGGTGGTCGAGGGGGATTACGAGGTCTACCGCCGGATGCTCGATCAGGAGGCCGAGACCCTCGCCGCCCGTCAGCGCGCCGCCGACGACCGCAATGGCTCAGCCAAAGGGGGCGGCTCCTCCACGGCGACTCGATCGGCCGACACCCCTCCGAAGGGAAAGAAAAAGAAAAAGTACCCCTATCGCAAGGCCGCCGACATCGAGCGCGAGATCGCCGAGGTCGAGGCCGAGATGGGCGAACTCGAACACGCCCTCGGCCTTTCCGAAACCTGGAAAGACGCCGATCGCGCTCGGGCCGCTCAGGAACGTTACGACGAGCTGGCCGAATCGATCAAGGCCCTTTACGAGCACTGGGAAGAGGCCCTGGAGTATAATAGCTAGAACGGTTTCCGCTTGTTCGTCTTGGTTCGATCACGCCTCGGCCCCCCTCATCCGGCCTTCGACCACCTTCTCCCCCGCTTGCGGGGGCAAGGGTTGAATCTGCCTCCCTCTCCCCGCTCGCGGGGAGAGGGCCGGGGTGAGGGGTCTTCGGCCAGATCGCAAGGCGTGGCGTTCGTTCAGGAACCTTCTTCATCCGGCCTTTGGCCACCGGCTCCCGCGTGTGCGGGGGAGGGGGCTCAGGGACCTTTCGCCATCGATGGCCGACGAACGGCCCTTCCCCTTCGCACCGAACCCTCACCCCCCACCGGCACGACCGAGTCGATCTGATGCCCGACCCGCAACGCGTTCTTCCCTTGATCCGCCGCGCGGCAATGCTCTCTCGGGCCACTCCCGGCAGGGTCGGGAGCGTGGTGGCGATCCCTCCCGAGTCGGTCGATGACGTCATGGTCGTCGGCGATCTGCACGGCAACCTGATCGCCTTCCGCAAGGTCCTGGCCGTCGCCGATCTGAAGACCCACCCGAAGCGCCATCTCGTCCTGCAAGAACTCGTGCACGGCGACAGCTTCTACCCGGACGAGGGGGGAGACCGGTCGCATCAACTGGTCGATCTGGTCGCGGCCCTCAAGTGCCAGTTTCCTGAGCGCGTGCACCTGATTTTGGGCAATCACGAACTCTCGGAACTGACCAACCGACCGATTGCCAAGAACGGCGTGGCGCTCAATGCCCTGTTCCGGGCCGGGGTCGAGACGGCCTACGGCCCGATGGCCGACACCATCATCGAGGCCTACCACGACCTCTTTCGCTCCCTCCCGCTGGCCGTCCGATGCCCGAACCGGGTGATGCTCTGCCACACCCTGCCCGACGGCAAGATGCTCGACGATCTCGACCTCGAACCCTTGCATACGGGCGTCTGGCCCCCCTCCTCCATGCAGCGCGGCGGGGCCGTGTATGCAATGACCTGGGGACGCGACGACCGCCCCGAGACGGCCGACCGCTTCGCCGCCTTGGTCGATGCCGACTGCTTCATCACCGGGCACCAGCCCTGCGACGACAGCTTCCGCGTGGCCAACCACCGCCAGCTCATCATCGACGGCACCGGCCCCTATCCGGCCTACTGCCTCTTTCCTGCGACCGAGCCGGTCACGGTCGATTCCCTCAAGGACGGCGTCCGGCTGATCGACCTGGCCTCGGGATGATCCGCCTGGGTGTTGAGCCGGGGAACCAGGGCGGAAACGAATCGCCCCCTGAACAATCAAAAACGGCCCGATCGAAAGGACCGAAGTCCGATCAATCGGGCCGTTTTGAATAAGCCGGCCGGGGTTCGCCTCCTCGAACCACCTCTCCCATAGCTCAAGGAGGGAGACCCCGACCAGCTCAGGTTGGTGACTCTCCCCGAGCGTTTCATGCGCTTCCAGGGAAGAATCGGTGTAAGACAGGGCGAGCGGGGGGGTCGTGCGAGGCAACCCGCTCGCCCTTTGGCGGTTGACCGATCGAAGCCGGTCGTCGCCAAGGGGTGGGGTGATTGCTTGTCAATGAGAAGGACTCACAAGCCCGATGCATTCCGCGTTGGCTCGTGCCTTTGATGTGGAAAAGAGAAAGCAACCTGAGTGCCAAAGCGGCGCGCGTGACCCGCCATCGCATTGGGCTTCCCCGCTCCGTGATGCGCTAAGCTCGTTGGCTCAACCACTTGCGATCGGAAAAAAATTCGACCGAGAGTTGCCCTCGGTTCCTCCATCCTTCGGGGCTCTCCTTGGCTTGTGCTCCGAAATGCACGCTTCGCGCGCAGTCTTGCCTCTGGATTCGGCGGCCGTTTCCTGTGGGGAGGCACCACCGGATTGACCGCTTGTCGGACGACGTCCCCTCGGTACACTGGGAGCATGATTGAGGATCGCATTCGAGAGAACCTGGACCGCGTCCGCGGTCGGATCGCCGAGGCCGCCCGCCGATCGGGCCGCGCCCCCGATGCCGTCCGGCTGGTCGCGGTCACGAAGAAGAACCCGCCCGAGCGGATCCTGCCGCTCATCGCCCACGGGCAGCTCGACCTGGGCGAGAACTTCCCCCAGGAGCTCTGGAAGAAGGTCGAGGCGCTGGCCGATCAGCCCGTCCGCTGGCACCTGATCGGCCACCTGCAAACGAACAAGGCCAAGCGCACCGCGGCGATGGTCCACCTGATCCACAGCGTCGACTCGCTCAAGCTGCTCCGCCTGATCGACGCCCTAGAGTCTCCCCCCGCCGTCCTGCTCCAGGCCAATTGCTCGGGCGAGGAGGCCAAGCACGGCTGGTCTCCCGAGGCGATGCTCGCCGAGGCCGAGGCCATCGCCTCCTGTGCTCGCGTCCCGATCGTCGGCCTGATGACGATGGCCGGCTACGACACGACCAACGAGGAGGCCCGCCCCACCTTCGCCCTGCTCCGCGACCTGCGCGACCAGATGCGCTCACGCACCGGCCTCGACCTCCCCGAGCTTTCGATGGGCATGTCCGGCGACTTCGAGGCCGGCATCGAGGAAGGGGCCACGCTCGTCCGCGTCGGCTCGGCCCTGTTCGAGGGGCTCGACGCGCCGTGATCACCCTGACGGCCCACGCCGATGGCACCGTCATCCCCGTCGTCGCCCAGCCCGGCGCGAAGCGTCCCGGCGTCCTCGGCGAGCGCAACGGTGCCCTCCGCCTCGCCGTCTCCGCCCCTCCGGATAAGGGCAAGGCGAATGCTGCCCTGGCGACCTTGCTGGCCGAGGTGGTTGGTTGCAAGCCGTCCGCAATTGTCCTTCTGTCCGGCCCGACGAGCCGCCAGAAGCGGTTCTTGATCTCCGGATTGACGCCGGACGAGGTTCGCAATCGCCTGGCGGCTACTCTGCCTTCCACCTCTTCGACGAAGCGCTAATGACGCAAAGGTTTCAGCCAAAGGCAAGCCGTGCTCGGCAATTGATGACTTTCGGTCCGCACCCGATCTGACCTTCGACACCTCTTAAATCAGAGAGGGCATCCGATGTCCGAGCACGAGGCTATCGATGATCCTGTCCTGGGGAGGCTGAGATGGGATGCCGTCCGTGGAGAATGGGTCTTTGCGTTCACCGTTCCGAGCGGAAAGTCAGTCCGAGTTGGCATTACCCCTGAGGACAGCCGTCTACCTTTGGAACATCAGGGCTTAACGGAAATCCGGGATTGTGTCAGTTGGATTGTGATCAACGAACCTTCCATTCGAGCCTTTATTGCAGATCATATGTTCGAGGGCTGGAAAAGTGGTTGGTACGACGAGGAAATCGACGAAGTGATCACAAAAGAGGGATTTCAAGAAGCCATTAGCATGTCAGGGGTCAGCATTCTGGAAGATCGAGTTGCTACGCTCTACTACAACGACGCTGGGCTTTTCGGCGGTCACGCGATCGTATTGTCCGTGAGAGGAAGGGGCGAGCATTTCATTGATGAACCTCAACTCTGGGGCTGACCACACGCCGAAAACCTCTGATGACGGGACAGGAGAGACATGATTAACGCCATATGGACTGGGTCGCCTCTGAGGAACTCAATTATCCTTCTCAAGAACAGGGGCAGGTCTCCGGAGCAGGCGCCGCGGTGGGGGCGGGTCTGAGGTATGATGGGGAGGAAGCCGGTAGCCCGCCGGCATCGTCACGACCCGATCGCAAGAGCACCGACCGCCCGAGCCCCCTCCCATGCCGGACTACCCCGCCGAAGTGACCGTCACCCCCCTGCCCTCCCCCCCGAAGGCAACCGTCCGGGTGCCGGGGTCGAAAAGCCTGACGAATCGGGCGCTCGTGGTCGCCGGGCTGGCCCGAGGCCGGAGCACCCTGACCGGCGCCCTCGACAGCGACGACACGCGGGTGATGATCGAGAGCCTTCGCCGACTGGGCCTGAGCGTCGAGCACGATCCCGCCTCGGCCACGATCGTCATCGAAGGCCGGGGGCGGCACCTGCCGGCCGAATCGGCCGATCTGTTCGTCGGGAACTCGGGGACGACCTTGCGGTTCCTGACGGCAATGGTCTGCGTGACCCGGGGGACGTACCGGCTCGATGGCGTCCCCCGGATGCGCGAGCGTCCGGTGGCCGATTTGCTGCTGGCGCTCAACCGCCTCGGGGCCGATGCCCGGAGCGAGTTCGACAACGGTTGCCCGCCCGTGATCGTCCAGGCCGACGGGCTCGACGGCGGCTATGCCGAGGTCCGGGGGGACGTGTCGAGCCAGTTCCTCAGCGGCCTGCTGATGGCCCTGCCCTGCGCCAAGGGGCCGACGACGGTGGAGGTGATGGGCACGCTCGTCTCGAAGCCGTACATCGCCATGACGATGGAGGTGATGGCCGCATTCGGTCGTCGGATCAGCAACCGCGACTTCAAGCGGTTCAACGTCGAGCCGGCCCCCTACTCGGCCCGATCCTACGCGATCGAGCCCGACGCCTCGGCCGCCAGCTACTTCTTCGCCGCGGCGGCGATCACCGGCGGGTCGATCACCGTCGAGGGGCTCGGGACCGAGAGCATCCAGGGGGACGTCGGCTTCGTCGACCTCCTGGAGCACATGGGCTGCACCGTCGAGCGGTCGAAGTCGTCGATCACCGTCACCGGCAACGCGCCGCTCGTCGGGATCGACGTGGACATGAACGCCATCAGCGACACGGTGATGACCCTCGCCGCCGTCGCCCTCTTCGCCGACGGGCCGACCCGGATCCGCAACATCGCCCACATCCGGCACAAGGAAACCGACCGCATCGCCGCCCTCGCCGCCGAACTGCGCAAGCTCGGTGCCGAGGTGGACGAGCAGCCCGACGGCCTGATGATCTTCCCACCGTCAACCATCACCCCCGCCCGCATCCAGACCTACGACGACCACCGGATGGCCATGTCCTTCGCCCTCGTCGGCCTGAAGGCCAAGGGGGTGACGATCCTCGACCCCGGTTGCGTGGCCAAGACCTACCCAGGCTTCTGGGATGATCTGGCCCGCCTCGGCTGACCGGCCGCGCGTTATACCGTGGCCGGTTCTCGGATGGGTTTCTTGCGTTCAGGTGATCGAGGATTCGGTCCAGAATCCTCTCCCCTGGGCGTTGCGGCATCCAGCCGGGGCAGGTCCGGATTCTGGGCAGAGCCCGTCGTCACGATCAATCCGAACTCGGCCCCCCAGGCAATGACCCGCGCCAAGCCTTCCCGACGCGCATCGAGCGGCACGTGCTTCGTCGCTCCGGCCTCGCCGACCGAAAACACCGGCCCCCCTTCGTAAAGGTCCACCAGACGCTCGGCATGACCAAGCGGCGTCAGTGCCTCCCGAAGTGAGGGGATCACCGCCGGTTGCAAGAAGGCGTAGTGCGCCATCGCCTCGCGGACGCCGATTTTCCCCAGTTCCCGGAGCAACGGCCGGAGATTCTCCCTCGTTTCGGTCAGGCCGGGGATCAACGGCTCAATCCGGGCCTCAACCGGAACCCCGGCCTCGATCAGGCATTCGATCCCCTTCAGCCGGCGAGGCCCCAGGGGGGCCATCGGCTCCAGCGCCCGGCTCAGGGATCGGCCGAGCGTCGTCACACCCACCGCCACCCGCACCCGATCCGGAGCCGACCCGAGCAACCGCGCCAGGTCCCGCGTCACACGCCCTCGGGTCATCAAAACGACCTCGATCCCCCGCTCAAGCAATTGCTCGATGATCCGGAGCGTTGCCGACCGAATCTCCCGGATCGGCGGCAGCGGATCACTACTCGGGCTCAACACCACCCGTTTCGGCGGCACGTCGAGCGCCTCAATCGCCGGGCCGATCGCCTCAACCACCCCCGGATCGAACAGCAACCGCCCCGGCCCTGGATCGCGCACCGTCCCCTTCACGAAGCAGAACGCGCACCCCATCGCGCACCCGGCCGTCAGGTCGAATCCATAAAGCCCCGACTCCTGCACCCCTCCCCGAGCCGGTCGCAACAAGGGCCCCCGCCGTCGGACCTGCCGCACGCTCGGCATCGGCACCGATCGACCGAGCATCCCCTGCTCCGGTTCCGCGATCGCAAGCTCCATCGTCGCTCCCTCCGTCACAGAGGAGTCGGCCGGACTCGTCCCGGTCCCTCGTACCTGAGCCCCAAGTGTACGGACGAATTTTACTGCCGTTCTGTACAGAAGGCAACCGAGCCAGCGAACAATCGCCAACGCTCGGATCGCTCACACCGCTCCCGAACCCTTCTCACCCCTCCCGCACTCCCCCCTTGACAACGAAGCAGTTCGGCTTCATTTTGATAACGAGAATTCATTCTCGATTCTGCGCGGTCGGTCTTCCCGAGCGATGGAACGGGAGACCGGGGGGAGAGTTCCCCTCGGAGGTGATCCCCCGCGCGTTGCTGGCCGTGGTGCGCCCGAGGTTCCGGGTCCCGATCATCGTGCGCGCTGCGAGCCAAAAGGTTTGAAGACGCCAAGATATCTTCAAAGGACGACTGATGCACCTCATGAAACGATCCCGCGGCTTCACGCTCATCGAGTTACTGGTGGTCATTGCCATCATCGGCATTCTGATCGCCCTGGTGCTGCCGGCGGTGCAGTCGGCCCGCGAGGCGGCCAATCGGATGAGCAGTCAGAACAACCTGAAGCAGATGGGCCTGGCGCTGCACAACTACGAGTCGAGTGTCGGGGCCTTGCCCGGCTTCGGCGAATCGACGGCGTTTGGCTACTCGGTCCACGCCCGCATCTTGCCGTTCATGGAGCAAGAGAACCTCCGAACACTGATCAACTTCGAGTTGCCGCTTTATGTCGGCTCTGGCCCCTGGATCAGCCTGAACCCCTCGCAGGCGACGGCATCACAAACGATCGTCCGCGGTTTTCTCTGCCCGAGCGATGCCCACGAACCGATGTTTGACCAGTATTTCGGCGGTCGGATGGCGGGCACGAACTACGTCGTCAACGTGGGGTCAGGGACAGGCACCTCGTACGACATCAACCACCGAACCGACGGCCTGTTCTGGAATGGATCGGCCGTTCGCCTGGCCGACCTTCGAGACGGTCTCTCGAGCACCATGGCGGCCTCCCAGTGCTTGCTCGGCCTCGGGTTTGACTCCGAAGGCCCGATGCCTGCCGAGGCAAACCGACAGACGGCCAACCTGGGAGCCCTTCTGCGGACCAACGGCGGCAATCCCGGGCTGGTGATGAACGGGCAACCGGTCGTCAACCCGGACCTGGCCACCTTGACCGCCACCACGACCCGATGGCGAGGCGATCGCGGCTACTCCTGGATCTCGGGCCGACAGGTTCCGGTGGCCTTCGACGCCTACCTGGCCCCCAACAGCCAGATCCCTGATGTCACGGCCCACGGCCGCGGCTGGATGGCCGCGCGAAGCAACCATTCCGGCGGCGTCAACGTCCTGATGGCCGACGGCAGCGTCCGGTTCGTCAAGGAAACCATCAACCTGTCCACCTGGCGAGCCCTCGCCACTCGTGCCGGTGGCGAGGTCCTCTCCGCCGATCAGTTCTAACCACCACGCACAATCACCAAGGGAATCATGAGGTCCACGAACATGAAACGGTTGCAAACGGTTCAGGCCGTCGAGCCTCGTCGCCTCGACGCCGCCTCGGCGGCTCATCTTCTGAGTCGAGCCGGCTTCGGTGCGACTCCTGAGGAACTCGACGCGCTGCTCGACCTACCGGTCGATCAGGCCGTCGCATCCCTGCTCGATACGGCCCAGGCCGCAGAGCCTCCCCGTCCCCCCGACTGGGTTCGCATTCCCTGGGTCAACACCGAGCGCCGCTTTGCCGACACCCCTCGCGAGGAATCGGCCGAAAACCACCGCCAAACCCGTCGCCGATACGCCTCGGAGATGAACGACCTCCGCTCCTGGTGGCTGGGCCGAATGATCACCACCGACGCTCCCTTGCGGGAGGTCATGACCCTGTTCTGGCACGGCCATTTCACCAGTGCCAACGACAAGGTCGGCATCTCGCAGGCCATGTACGAGCAGAACGCCACCCTGCGGCAATTCGCCCTGGGAAACTTCCGCGAACTGCTTGGCGCCATCTCCCGAGATGCCGCCATGATGATGTACCTCGATCTGGAAGACAGCGATGCCCGTCAACCCAACGAGAATTACGCCCGAGAACTCTTTGAACTGTTCACCCTCGGCATCGGCCACTACACCGAGCGTGACATCCAGGAAACCGCCAGGGCACTGACCGGCTGGACCCTTGACGTTCCTCCTGGTGTCTCAAAGCCCGATCGGCCCACCGCACCCGACACCCCGCGCAACTTCTCACGAGACGGCTTGCACGCCACCTTCGTCCCCGATCGTCACGACGACGCTGAGAAAACCGTCTTCGGCCGATCGGGACGCTTCGGCCTCGACGAGGTGCTTGATCTGATCGTCTCACGAGAGGAGACGGGCCTGCACCTGGCGTCCCGGCTCATCGACTTCTTCGGCGCGGCCGATCCTGCGGGAACCCTCCGCAATCGCCTGGCCTCCGCCTTCCGGGGTTCCGGGTTTGAGATGCGGCCGGTTTTGCACGAACTATTCACTGCCCCGGAGTTTTACGAGGAATCGTCCCAGGGGACCTTGATCAAGAGTCCGGTTCGACTGCTCGTCGGCGCCTGCCGACAGCTTCGCCTGGAGGTCGAACCCACCCCGAGTCTTGCGGATCTGACCGCCTCGATGGGCCAGGCACTGTTCGATCCGCCGAACGTCAAGGGATGGCCCGGCGGCCGGGCCTGGATCGGCTCGGGCACCCTGGCCGTGCGCTACCAGATGGCCGATGCCCTGTTGCAGAGCCGCATCCCCAACGGCCTGGAGCCGATCGGGTTCGACCGGTTCCTCCTCGTTCCGCGCGACCCTTCGCAGATGCAGGAACGGATGGAACGGATGGAACAGGCCATGACCGACCGCGGCGCCGAGCGAACCCGGGACGGCATCAAAACGCGATTCCATGCCGAAACGCTTTTCCCGGACGGACTCCCCGAGTCTCCGGTCGCGCTAGTCGATGCAATGCTCGACCGTCTGATCGTCACCCCGGTCCGTCCCACTGCCCGCAAGGCGTTGATTCGGGTCTGCCAGGCTGCTCCGATCGCCGATCGACCGGCCCTGGTTGTCCGCCTGATTCTCGCCTCTCCCGAATTTCAGATGGCCTGAACCGATTCGCTTCCCGAACCTCCTCAACAAGACAGGAGCATCCTCTTATGTTAATTCAGATGGGACGACGGGCCTTTCTTCGCCGGGCGACGGGGCTCGCCTCCTTCTCCGGAACGGTCCCGGCCTTTCTTCAGAAGACGAGCCTGGCCTTCGACGGCGATCCGAGCCGAGACGTGCCGCCAATCCCCGGCCTGAGGGACAACCGTGTGCTGGTCGTGGTCCAGCTTGCGGGCGGCAACGACGCCCTGAACACGGTCGTCCCGTATCGAGACGACTCCTATTACCGGGCCCGGCCGAATCTGGCGATCCCGTCGGCCGACGTCCTTCGCATCGATGATGAACTCGGTTTTCATCCCGAGCTGGTCGAGCTGCGCGAGTTGCTCGACGACGGAAACCTCGCCGTCGTCCAGGGGGTTGGGTACCCGAATCCCGACCGCTCGCACTTCCGATCGACCGAGATTTGGGAAACCGCTTCCCCTCCCGATGCCGTCTGGACCGAGGGTTGGCTCGGCCGCTACTTCGACAACGAGTGCAGCGGTGTCGATTCGCCCATGATCGGCCTGCAACTCGGTGAACGACCGGCGCAGACCTTCGCCCACCCGAGACCCCGCGCCGTCTCGATGGCCAATCCCGCCATCTTCGACTGGCCCGAGGAGGGGCCAGCGGGGCTCGGCTTCGAGCAGATCAATCAGATCGAGCCGACCGGCCTGGACACCTTCGATTACGTCCAGCGGGCGGCCAACGCCACCCTTGCCGCCTCTCGACGCATTCAGGAAGCTGTCCGAGACGACGCGACCGAGGCACCTTATGCCCCCTTCGCCTTCTCGCAATCGTTGAAGCTCGTCGCCCAGATGATCACGGCCGAGGTGCCAACGCGGGTCTACTACGTCTCGCTCGGTGGCTTCGACACCCACGCCCGACAAGACCGGCGCCACGCCAGCCTGCTTCAGGAGCTGAGCCAGGGGCTGGCCGCGTTCCGCGACGATCTGGACCGCCGAGGCCACCTTGACCGGACCCTCGTGATGACCTTCTCGGAGTTTGGCCGCCGGGTCGCCGAAAACCAGTCGGGAGGCACCGACCACGGAACGGCCGGGTCCATGCTTCTGATGGGCGACGGCATCCGTCCCGGATTGCTTGGCGACCGTCCCGACCTTTCGCAACTCGACGACGAGGGCGACCCCCGGTTCACCGTCGATTTCCGATCCGTCTATGCCGCGGTTCTCTCTGACTGGTTCGGCGCGGATGCCGAGGCCATTCTCAAGGCCCGCTTCCAACCCTTCCCGATCCTCGCTCCGGCTCGAACCCGCGCGTAACGCCTGGCTCGACCGCATCGCGCGTCGAACACCAGGGGGACCGCACTCCAATCCGAAGCATGCTTCGTGGCAGTGCGGTCCCCGTTTTCTTGAGTGTGAATTCCCAACTTCAACGGGCCTTGCACGCTCACAGCGCAAAGAACCGGAAGAACCCACCCGGCCGTTCCGGAGGGGGGGCCTGGGCTTGCTGGCGCAGTTGTTGGCCGCGACCGACGAGGTCGCCCGTTTCAGGAGAGACGGCCGGGGCCATCGTGAACCGGAACTCTCGTTCGTCTCGGAGGGTGAACGGGATCAGGTTCTCGGTGAAAAACCCGGTGAAGGCGTTGTTCCACCACGGGGCCGGGATCGGCAATTCGGTCTGAATCGTCTCGTACCCCTCGGCCTGGATCGTCACGCGACGGTCGCCGTAGTATTCGTAGCTGACCGAGACGGGGCTGATCCCTGATTCCTCGCCATTGACGAACACCAGGGCCCCCGGCGGATCGGTCCGGATCGTGTAGCGCCGTTCGACACAGCCGACCGCGGTCAGACTGAGCAGGAACAGGGCCAGGCAGATGGCCCGTCGTGTCTTGCAATTCGGGCGGGTCAGCATCGGTCGACCTCCGCGTTCTCCCGATCCCTCCCAAGGTTCGATTCGACCGGCGAGCGAGCGCTTGCCATCGTCGAAGGCACCTCAAAGGGCCGGGTCCGATCGATCGGTTCCAGATCAGATCACCGGGCGGCGGGGGAGCAGTCGCATCGCGGTAGGATCGGACGACCCGGGGCGAGCCAGCGACCGAAAAGGGATCGAGGAAGGTCCCCAGATCCTTACGGGTCGAGACGTGCGCCGCGGAGTCTAGCCGGATTCGAGCCGTCCGACAAGCCGGCTTGGCGCACGAGACAGGGGTGAGGAAGATGAGGACCCCTTCTCCTGAATGCTCTGGCCCCGGAAGGAACGCGTCTCGATGAAGATCCGGATCGTCTCCGAAGACCCCGCCCAGCTTGAGGTGGGCTGGCTCGTTGTTGGCATGTTCGAAGATCAGCCCGATCCCCCCTCCTGGCTCTCAGAGACGCCCGGTGCCGACACCATCCGCCGACTAATCGCGTCCCGAGATCTCTCGGGGGGGCTTGGAGAGGCGTCGGCGCTTCACGCCATGCTGGGTCCGTCGAGCGGGTCGATGCTGGTCGTCGGGCTCGGCCCGTCCGACCGCTTCGGCATGGGGGAAGCCTTCGACTCCGGCGTGCTCGTCGGCAAGCGGCTCGGCGGTCGATCACGGGAGTCGGTCGGCTTGGTCGTGCCCGAGGTGGGGGCACGGGCTCCTGAGCTTGCCTCGGCGATGCTTCAGGGAGTGTTGGTGGGCACCAGTGGTCCCGGCCTGGCGAAGTCGGAACCCGCTCGCTTCCCCTTCCAGGAACTCCGGGTGTGTGTGCCTCCCGGCTCATCGAGCGAACTGGGCCAGATCGAGCAGACCCTCGGCCGCGCCGAGATCCTCGGCCGAGCCATCAACCTGGCCCGAGAGTTGGTCAACCTTCCTCCAGGGCGGAAAACCCCCTCGCTGCTCGCTGACCGGATCCGGACCGAGGCCGGCCTGGCCGATCTGACGGTGACGATCTGGGACCAGGACCGCATCCGTCGCGAGCGCTTCGGCGGCCTGCTTGGCGTGTCGGCCGGTTCGGACGAGCCGCCGGCCTTCGTCATCCTGGACTGGCTCGGCGCGGCCGATCCGCAGGCGCCGGCCCTGGCCCTGGTGGGCAAAGGAATCACGTTCGACTCAGGTGGCCTCTCGCTGAAACCGTCGGCCTCGATGGAGGACATGAAGGCCGACATGAGCGGCGCGGCCATTGTGACGGCCGCGATGACGGCCATTGCTCGGCTCGAACTGCCGGTCAACGTCCGGGCCTTCCTCCCCCTGGCGGAGAACATGACTGGCGGTCGCGCGATGAAGCTTGGCGACGTGCTCACCATGCGAAACGGCAAGACCGTCGAGGTCATGAACACCGACGCCGAAGGACGCCTGATCCTCGCCGACGCCCTGAGCTACGCCGCCGAACAGGCCCCGTCACGGATCATCGACCTGGCCACCCTGACCGGCTCGTGCATGGTCGCGCTGGGACCGAAGGTCGCCGGCCTGTTCAGCAACGACGAGACGACCGCGCAGGCGGTTCAATCGGCCGCCGAGGCGGTTGGCGAACGTCTCTGGCCGTTGCCGATGGATGTCGACTTCCGCGAGTCGCTCAAGAGCCCCGTGGCCGACCTGAAAAACGTCGGTTCGAAGTGGGGAGGCGCCAGTATTGCCGGGAAGTTCCTGGAAGAGTTCGTCGCTGGTCGCCCCTGGGCTCACCTCGACATCGCCGGCCCCGCCTGGGCCGATTCCGACTCCTCCACCCGAGATGCCGGCGGCACCGGCTGCTTCGTCCGGACCCTCGTCCGACTGGCTGAGGAGGGCGTCACGCCCTGATCCTCCGCCGCTCGCTCAGGCGGGTTGCCGAGCGTAACTCAACCAGCGTTGCCCACCTTCGGCAACGGGACGAAGCCTCCTCCCTCGGCAATCAAGAGGGGTGGGGCTTCCGTTCCTTCCCTCTTGAAGACGACCGGCTTGCACCGGAGCGTCCCGATTCCCAGAGGATCAGTGTGCCTGGGACAGACGGATCGCGAACTTGCATTCGATCCGGCGGCTGTTGATGTCGATCGCTTCGAGGATGTCGATCACGTCGTCCGTACCGATGCCTTCGTCGATCGCCCAGTTGAGGATGTCGAGGTTCTCATCACCGCGCTTGATCCGACGGAAGATCTCGTCGAACAAGGGGCAAGAATCCCGAAACTCGCGCTGAAGGAGGCCGTAATCTTCCCGGTCCAGTTCGATCCAGAACGCTCGGCCTTGAAGATGTTCGAGCCACCGCTCGCGAAGAAATCCGTTCCAGTGTTCGCGGACCCAGCAGCGAATGGCCCAGTCGCCCAGATCGCGACCGGCTTTCTCACTCATGATCCACTTGAATCGGCGGGCCTCTTCCTCACCTTCGGCGAGGAGACTCAGTGGCGTGGGGGCTCGATGTATATCCACGGAGGGGCTGCTACACAACGCCATCATGACCTCCAGGCCATCCTGGCCCACTGCCTCATTGGGGAATGATAACTGGGTGATTTCCGCTCGCCAAGGCTCCCACGATGATGGTTCGGCAACCTGACAGCATGGTCAGGTGGTTAAGGATTGAAGATCGTTATGATTGCACGCACCTGAAAAGGAGGGTTTGGGTCACTATATCTCTGATTCTCACAGGCGCCAACCATCTTTCTCGGAAAACCAGAACGCCCCTTCCTCCGACGGCTCGAATGATGCCTCAGACCCACACGACCAAGCAGGCCAACTTACGAAGGACTCGCGTTGGGGGTAGAGGGAAGGTGGGGAAACCAGGCCAGGTTCCGACCGATCAAGGTGGCGACTCCCGATCGTCCGGCCGCCAGGGGGCCTCGGATCGAGTGGGTCAGGGCTCGCCATCGGACCCGACCGGACAGATCGTCGCAAATCAGGTGAGGGCCTCGGCGAGCGATCCGAAGCACCTCTCCCTCGGGGCCGATGCTGAAGATTCCGGGGGCGACCGCGTCTCGGCTCTGCGCCAGGGATCGGCCGGTCCCATCGTAGGCGATCACCCGCCCATCAGGGGCCGAGACGACCACCGCCGGCCCGACACACTCAAGTTGCCACGATTCCCACGGCACCGGCGATTCCCAGAGCACCCAGCCCCGTTCATCGTGCCCTCGCAGAATCTGGTGATGGCGGGCCAGGGTCAGCAAGGCCAGCTCGGAAGGCGCCCCCTCGGGGGCCGGTGCCAGGCCGAGGGGTTCCTCATAATTCGTCTGAGGCCCCGACACCACCGGGTTGCCGGCCGGATCGAACAGGAGCAGGCGGCCGTCATCGGTCGTCACCGCGGTCAAGCCGTCCGGACCGATTGCCAGTTCCTCCACGGCCGAAGGCAGTTCGCGGCGCCAGATCCAACGCCCGGCCGTGGTCGCTCGACCGACTCGATCCCGCTCCTGCACCGCGGCCAGCCCAAAATCGTCGGGCCGAATTTGCAGATGGGTCAACTGCACCAGGTTCAGGTCTTCCAGGCGTCTCCCGGCGTTCCGGCGCGCATCGAACAGCAACAGCTCGCGGTCGGTGGCCGCGGCAATCCAGCCCGGAGCCGTGCGCAACAACCGACCATTTCCCCCGATCGGCGGGGTTTTGCCCAGGCTCTTGCCCGCCGTCGTGAACAACTCCAGCCGGTCGCTGCTCGTCATCAAGCCGATTCGAGGCGGATCATCCAGCACAGCCAGGACGGCCGTTTCGGCCCGATCCTCGGTTTCGGTCGCCGTCAGCGACCAGGCCGGCTCCCGCATCGGGCTGGCGGCGGCCGGAGCCTGTCGAACCCCCGACCGAGCCGCCGACGCGGCCGGAGCCGGTCGAACCGCCGACCGAGCTGCCGGCCCTTGGCTTCCCTGACCGGACCGGGCCGACTCGTCCAGGTCGATCCGAGAGACTTCTCCCGTGGCTTGCCCATAGACGAGCCAGCGTCCGAGCGCGTCGATTTCGAGCGCCACGGCGGGCCTGGGCAAGGCGGTCTTCCACCGGACATTGCCGGCCCGATTCAGGAGAAACAGTTCCCCTTCCTGGGTCGCGGCCGCCATCGTTCGGCCAATGAAGTCGGGAACGGCGTTCACCGCCGTCCCGCCGAGGTGATAGGCTCCTTCGCTCCTCCCCTGAGCATCAAAGCGTTGGATTCCGTGAATGTAGCAACTGGCGATGATCGTGCCGCCGTCTCCGGTCACCGTCAACCGGCCGACATTCGAGAGCAACGACTCGCGCCAGGCGACCTCGGCAAACAGTTTTCCCCGGCCGCTCGGGTACAGATCGACCCCAAACAGCGAGCCATGCCCGGCCGCTCCCAGCAGTTTGGGCTGGCTGGGAACGAACACCAGATGAGCCAGCGGTTGCATCGTCTCGAACTCGCCGGCCTTGCGTCCGTACCGGGTGTAAAGGTGAGTCTGATCCATCCGGGAGGAGACAGCGACGAACCGGCCGTGCGGATCGACGGCGATCGCCAGGGGATCGGCCACCGTTTCACGATCGGCGATCAATTCCAGCTCGGGCCCGAACAACCAGAGCCTGCGCGATTCTCCCAGCAAGGCCACGAGCGAGCCGTCGTCACTGACCGCTCCTCCTTGAATGGCTCCCGGAGCGCGAACGGCCCAGATCCGTTCGCCGTTCAGGTCCGACATCACCAGGCCGTCCACCTCGTCCCAGGTGATGATCCGACCGGCCTCCCGCATCAGGCCCAGCCCTTTCAGGGGAGCGTCGGTCACGACGGTCCAGGCCAGGCTCGGTTGTAACTGGACGCCGGTCGAAGCATCGGACACGGACATGGTCGAACGTCCCTCCCTGAGCCGGCTCGAAGAACCGGCAACGGTCACCGTCCGTTGATTCTAGCGAGCGTTTCCGGCCAGGTCTTCGGCCTGCACCCTCCGGATGGCGATTCGAAGCGCCGGGTCTCGCTCCGGATCACCGAACGGAATCGGTTCGATGGCCTCCTCACTCCGATCCGACGCCGGTCGGGCCGACGAGGCGACCTCGATATCGGGCGACACGCCGTACTCGCTATACGGCCGGTCGTTCGGCGAGTAGAACTTGGCCGTGGTGAGCTTCAGCGCCGCGTCGGCCGCCCGAAGCGGATAGATGCTCTGCACCGATCCCTTGCCGAAGGTCCGCTCGCCGATGACCACCGCCCGACGATGTTCCTTCAAGGCTCCGGCCAGAATCTCGCTCGCGCTGGCGCTGTCGCCATCGACCAGGAGCGTGACCGGCATTTGCCAGGGGGTCGCCTGCGAGGCGAGATAATCAAACGTCTGGCCGGGGGCCCTGCCCCTCGTGGCGACAATTCGGCCGCGATCGAGGAACCGATCCGCCAGTTCGACCGCCACATTCAACAAGCCACCGGGATTCCCGCGAAGGTCCAGCACCAGATGGTGCATCCCCTTGGCCTGAAGGTCGGCCACCGCCCGATCCATCTCCGCCAGGGTGGTCTTCTGGAAACTGATCAACCGGATGAAGCCGATGCCGCCGGGAAGCAAGGCCGACGATTCCACGCTCCAGACTTCCACCGGACGCCGCACCAGATCCACCGTCCTTGTCTGGCCATCCCGCCCCAGCACTTCGACCGCGAACCCGGAATTCTCGACTCCCTGAAGCATGCCGGCCGCCGCGTCGAGGCTCAGCCCGTCGAGCGGTTGGCCGTCGACCACCACGATCTGCTCGCCGGGCTTCAACCCGGCCTCCCAGGCCGGACCATCCCGGATGACGTTGACCAGCAAGAGCCCCCGCTCCGAGCGTTTCAGCTCGACACCGATCCCAACGAAGTTCCCGTCAATCTCGGCGTACAGATCCGACAGCTTGTCCGGCGTGAGACAGCCGGTGTAATCGTCGAGCGCGTCGCAAGCTCCATACACGAATTCAAGCGCGATGGCGGCCTCGGGTAATCCCAGAGCCCGCTGGCCGAGGTCGCATGCCGACTCGACCTGGGCGTTCGCGTCCCCCCGGGACTGCACTGAAAGCTTCGCTCGCTGCGATCGATAGGCGTCTCGAAGCCACCGAACCCGATCGGCCCGCTCCGACGCATCAATGCGGTGGGCTTCGAGGAAGACCGGGTCACGCAGGGCGACCTCCAGATTATCGTAACCGTGTCTCAAGAGAGGTTCGAAGCGGACCGGATCAACATAGCCGATTTCGATTCGTTCCAGCAATTCCTCATAAAGCGCCATCACATCCGACCGGGGAAGTCGAAGCAGGACGCTCCGGAAGCTCCGGTCCTCGTAGCGACGACCGAGCCGGTAGTGGGTCTGGCAGAGCCGCAGGCGGTGGCGAAAGTCCGTCCGACTCGGCCAGCGTTCCAGCGCCTGCTCGTAAAGGTCCATCGCGCCGGACCAGTCCCGGGCACGCTCCCGCTCCAGGGCCTCGGTCAGAGCGTCTTCGGGCGTCCTCGGCTCGACCGTGCTCGACGCCTCGGATCGAGGGATCGATTGCCGGACGATCGAGCCCACGCCTTCGGTCTCGACCGCCGAGTTCGCCGCCATGGGCGAGGCGGGCAGGAATGCCAACGCCAGGATGAAAAGTCCCGTCAAGGGACCTCGAAGCAGGGCGAGCATCGGCCACGATCCTCCCGCTTTGGATCGATTGCGGGACAGACCTCAAAAGCCCTGGCCGAAAGGATTGCCGCTGGTTCAGCTCGCCGTGGACTCGTGCCGGGAAGGGAACGATCGGGGTCGAGGATCGCAAGCGGTGACCACAGACCAGGTCTTCCGTGATCCATCCGCGCACCGATCCGTGGCTGCACGTCTTTGAGGAAGTCAATCACCGAGTGAGGAAACGCTTCGAAGGTGCCTTCGCAAGCACAATGCACGCCCCATGCCGAGGACCACTCAGGCAAACCCGATCAGGGAAGGCGGCAGGCGGCGATGATCGGCGCTCCGATCACGATCAGGGCAATCACTCGTTCGCGAACGCCCGTCACAATTCAATCTATCATATCGACCTGGCTCGAACAGGCTCGATTCCACCGATCGGGACCGCCTCTGACCGACACGACCGGCACGGTCCGGAGAACCCTCCTGAGGCCCTTCAAGATTTGCTGAAGTTCGATCCCTCGGATTGTACGAACAACCAAAGGTTCGCCACCAGGCGTGTAAGATTGTCGCCTTCGAGCGTCCGGGATTCCTCTCCACCCCTCAGCTCGTCGCGTGGTCTGAAGGACAAGGGCGGGCTCGGCTCCAGTCCACTCAGGCCACCGGCTCCAGCGTGCTCAGGAACGATCGGAGCTTCTGGAAGGCCCGCGATTTCTCGTTGCTGACGGTCTTGGGAGCGACTCCCCAGCGCTCGGCGATCTCGGCCGGCGTTTCTCCCTGGAGGGTCGCCCGAATCAGGTCCGCCTCCCGGGGATTGAGGCTCCGTTCGATCGCCTCGCCCAGATCCTCCACCCAGTCCCGTTCCCGGAACGGGGCCGAAGGGTCATCCGGACCATCGTCGAGCGATCGGAGCTTGCGCTCGCGTTGGGCTCGTTTCTTGGTTGCGTCGATGGCGCGGAAGAAGGTGGTCCCCTCGTCTCGCTCTCGGCTGAAGACCTCCCGGATCCCCAGCACCCCGACGGCGACCATCAGCTCATCGAAGCCCGGACGGCCCAGTTGCTTCAGGAGGCTGACGTACACCGCTTGCGTGCAGTCGTCGTGCTTCTGAGGAGGCAAGCCGGCCCGCATCCAGGTGCGCGCCAGGTACCGATCGAGCTGCGAGAGCCCCCCTCGAATTGCTTCCGAATCCGACCGCTCGTGCTCCTCGACCGCCTCGGTTTGCGAAGGGGTGAAGAACTCGGCCGAAAAGGCCTGGTCGATCGCCGCGTCCCAGGCGTCCGAATCGACGGTCGGCTCGAACACCGGCGGCGGGTCGGAGACCGCGACGGACAACGCCCCATGCTCGGCCGGGACCGCCGGAGGCGAGGTCATCAGGCCGCTCAGCAGCCGCAACGCCTCCAGCCCCTCGACTCCCGGGCGATAGGACCGTCGCGCCTTTCGCTGGACCTCATCGCTCACCGTTCCGTCCCCCGTTTCGATTCGGAGCCATCGCCGGCATCCTCTTTCCGGCCATGCCTGCCGATCCCTTCACCTCGCCATCGAGATTCAGGCGGAGTCCTCCACCTCGCCCGATCATCCTAGCGAAACCGCAATTCTCGACGAGGCCAATTCCTCCCCCCGTTCGAAAGTTCCAGGACGACACAATTCATGCATCCAATCAAATGCTAGCGGGGACACCCCGTGAGGTCAAGATTGCCGCATCGAGCCTAAGTTCACCCTAAGACATGGGGCTCCGCCAGGGTAGCGATTTCTCATCGCTCACGGTTTGCCAGGTGTTCGATGCAAGACTTTCAGGGCCTCAGGAGCGCACGTCACAAGCGGCCCGCGAACAACGGATCCAGGGCGATCCGCTCAGGGTGCGGATCAAGGAAACCGTGCCTGGCAAAGGCGATCCGGTCGGCCAGCTACCACCGAACGGACGGATGATCGAATCAGAGGAGGTGTCAGGATGCCGTACGCAACGGTCAACGACCGAACGCGGCCGAATCGCCCGAGGGAATTCGGGTGACCCGGCCGCGGTTCAGTTGAATTGATCGTAAGTCATTGTCAGGACGCGATCAAGAGACTTGATTGTCCTGGTTCTGCCGCGCGGCGAGTCGTTCGGCCCGGCGCTGCTGGGCGGCGAGGATCGCCGGCGATTGCGCGGCGGTCTGTCCCCCTCCCGGCGCTTCGGGAAGGTTGAACTGGGGAATGGTGACGTTCGTCCGACGGGGATGCAGGACGATTCGGCCCTGGGCCTGCGGGGGAGGAGTCGGCACCGGCACCAGGCGATCCCGGACGAACCGGAAGAACTGGCCGGTGGGGGGAATCCCTTGATCTCTCGCGTGTTTGTCGACCTGCGGGAACAGGTTCGGATCACCAGCAAAGACCAGATCGTCTCCGGGGCTCGGCAGGAATCGCACCCGTCCCATCCGGCCGATCAGGGCGTCGCGGGCGGCTCCTCCCCGGAGCGTATTGTGGCCGAACCAGCCGTGCAGCCGAGTCGGCAGGTCGCCGGCCTGAAGCTGGTTGCGCCCGCCGAGGCCGCCGTCGAGCGTTGCCAGCAAGGGAACATCCGGGGCAATCGTGATCGTGTCGCTGGCCTTGGTGCCGTAAACGACCACCCGTTCCAGCTCGCTGACCAGCGGCTGCATCGTGTCGATCAGGCCGTTGATCGATACCGAAACCCGGCCGCCGATCACACTGACCTCAATCGTGTTCGGGTCTGGGTTGACCAAACGGCCCGGGGGTGGGGTGACGAGCAAGACGTTCCCGATCTGGCGAACGGCGCCGGTGGTCACCGCTCCGGTCACCGTGAAGGTGACCGACGCCGAATCGCTTTCGAGGCCCGACCCCGGCTCACCGATCTGACGGACCGAGAAGGTCAGGCTGTCCGTCCCGGCAAACCCGGTCGGCGGCGTGTAAATCAATGTGCCGGTGTCGGCGTCGAAGTTGGAAACCGTTCCCAGCGTGCTGGTTGTGTCGATCTCATACGTGAGGGTCTGCCCGGCATCGGCCGTCCCGGGATACCCCTGGAGCTGGACCGGGACCGGAGCGTTCGGCGGAATGGTCAGCAACTGCGACGAGGCCGTGGGGGGAACGGCGATCGGGTCGCCCCCCTGAACCAGAATCGACACCTCGGCCGGTTCACTCGTCAGGTTCGGTGTCGGATCACCGACGTCTCGGACCCGGAATCCGAAGGAGTCGTTCCCCTGGAAGTTGGTGAACGGTGTGTAGACGAGCGTTCCGGTCTGGGCGTTAAACTGGGAGATCAAGCCATGAACCGGAGGTCCGGTCAGCTCGTAGGTCAGGGTCTGCTGCGATCCCGGGTTCCCGGTTTGCCCGGCCAGCTGGATGGTCACCGCATCGTTCTGCTCGGTCTGGACGGAGACGGGGGTGGCCGTCGGCTGGGTATTGGTCGTGACCGTCAGCGTGATCCGATCGGTGTCGAAGTTGCTGACCGCATTGAGATTGGTGGTGCGGTTGACCTGATCGCGGACCCCGACGAGCAGGTCGATCACCCCCTCAAATCCCGCATTAGGCGTGACGGTCACCAGCCCGTTGGCATCGACCGTGGCCGTGGCATTCTGGACCGGAGCGAAGGTTCCACTCGGAGAAACCCCACCGCCGACGGCGAAGGTCAGCTCGGCTCCCGGGTTCGTGCTGACGGCGTTCAGCTGGAACTGAACCGGCTGGTTCGGCAGGGTGATCTGATCGCTCACCGGCCGGAGGAAGGGCCGCTGGCTCTCGGCGTTGGCGACCACCGCCACCTGGAACGTCTCGACATCCGTCGAGCCATCCGACGGCGTCGAGGCCGTGACCGTGATCGTTGCCGACTCTCCTGCCGCAGCCGATGTGGTGTTGATCAGCAACGTGCCGTTCGGGTTGGCCTCACTGACTCGCGTGGCGGTAATCAGGATGGGAGAGACGGGGGCATCGTTCGCGTCTCGCGAAACCTGCGTCATCCGTTCGAGGACGTCGGCTCCCTCGACCAGTTGCCCGAAGATCGTGTGATTGAAGTCGAGGAACCGGGGAGACCCCGTGGTCACGAAGAACTGCGAGCTGTTCGTGTCGTCTCCCGCGTTGGCCATCGCCAGTTGACCCTGGCCGTTGAACACCAGGGGAGCGAGGAACTCGTCGGCGAACGGGAAGCCTGGCTGGTTGATTTCGCCCGTTCCGTTCCCATTGGCCGAGCCACCCTGCACGATGAACGCATCGCCGGGGAAGCCCTCCGCGATCCGATGGAAATTCTTGCTCGGGAGGTTCGTGAAATCCGGGTTGGGGTTGGTCGTCGGCGAGGTATAGAACCCCTGGTTCACCAGCGCCAGAATCCGATCAACGGTCGTGGGTGTCAGCTCGTCAAAGAGCTGAAACGTCATCGTTCCCGAGAAGGCCGGATCGCCCGAGCCGCTTGACGTGTGCGAGACATCCACGGACAGGAACGACCCCTCCACGACCGAGACACCGATATTCGGATTGCTGGACGTGACCGAAAACTGCTGAGCCTCGGTCCCCCCCTCCAGCGGAACCACCCGGCCCAGGTCGGCCGCGACCGAGAGGTTCGGAATCGGATTGAGCGAGGCGACGAGCATCTGGCGAGGCTCAAGCCCTTCGAGCCGAGGGCGACGCGCCCGCCGTCGTTCGACAGCCGAGCTGCCCGCCCCGAGCCATCGTCGGATCGACCCGCTACCATTGCGATCCCGCATCGGACTCCTCCCGACCTTTGGCCATTCCCTCCACGCGGGCAGGCCATTGGTGCCACCGCGCGATCGGATCACCCACTCGATCGGTCAATCCGGTCGCACGGCTTGAGCCGAAGCTGCGCAAAGTAACGGCGGCAGACCCCAGGTCCCCAGAGGAACCCACGATCCGCCGCCGTCACGTCGATCGGGTCGGAGAGAACGGTCCCCGCCTCGCCCCGGGTCGGGGGCGAGGCGGAGAGAAATCCCCGTCGTCTTGCCTACCTTCGGGAGATCAGTTTCCCTTCGGCAGCGAGAACTGGATGATCATCAAGCCGTCATCCTCCATCACGCTGTAGCTCCCCCCCTGGGTGAGGTACTTGGCGAAGACGGAGAACTCGGGAATCTTCTCAACGTCGATCAGCTCCGACAGGTCGGGCACATCGGCGCCTCCGGCGTTGCCGGCGAGGTCGAGGGCTTCCTGGAACTGGCCGCTGGTGACCGTGTTGTACACGGCTCGGGCCTGTTCCTCGGGTCGGTTGTAGGCGAAGGTCGAAACCTGATCCGGGAACTTCGAGGCGACGCTCTGGAACTGAGCATCGTCGGCCAGGCTGCTGCCGCCACCGCGAAGGATCTGTTCGAGCAGCGGAGCGCGGCCGGTGGCGAAGAGGTAGCCCTTGGCAATGGCAATGCTCACGTTGCCGGAGAGCTGCATCTGCGGAGCACCCGGAGCGGCCGGCAGTTCCGGAAGCTCGACGTCGTAGATCGTCGTGCCCTGGAAGTCTCGCGTCTTCGGATTCGCGCCGGTGATGGCGAAAATCTTGTTCAGCGTCGTCTGGAAGGCTTGCTCGTCGTCCAGTTCAACTGCGAACAGGGCGCGCTGGCTTTCCGCGTCGATCTCGGCTCCTTCCCCTTCGAAGTCGGAGAGGATGGTGATCCGATCGCCGAGCGGCGTGAAAATGTCTTGCTGGAAGCGAATGGTTTCGCCGCCAGGCCCTTGCAGGCCGCGCTCGACGTTTTCAATCGCTCCGGGCAGGAACATGTTCACCAGGTCACCCAGCGCGGTGTAGGCCGCGTCCAGATCCCAGCTAATGGTCTGATAGCTGCTGACGTCGGCCGGCACCCAGGCTTCCGGAGTCGCGGCGATCGGCGGCATCTGCACGAGCCGGAGAATGCCCGCACGGGGGCCGGGAGCATACACGAACGTCTTCGAGATCGAGTCGTAGTCTCCGGTGGCCAGGTCAACCGTGCCACCGACGGCCTTGAGCTGATCGACCCCCAGCGTGCGCAAGAGAGCCTCGGCCTGACCGGCCTCTCCGCCTTGCTCGGCGGCGGCCTGGATCACCAGTTGTAGCGCCTGCTGAATATCGATGTACCAGCAGATCTGGCTGTCGCTGCCGAGCTTCGCGCCGATGGCCTGGTAGTTGGCGCTGGCGGCCAGCGAATCTTCCCGGCCGTCGGCATTGGCCAGCAGGTCCTTGACCCCTTCGACCCCGACGCCGATGAAGTAGACGCTGCCCTCATTGGTCCAGACGAGCGGCGGGCTGTCTTCGGCCGGCGGCTGGATGATCGTCAGGGTCTTGCCCTGGAACTCCTCGGTCCGGGACTGACCGTTGGCTTCCTTGACGAGCTGATCCGTTCCCCGGGTCATGATGTCGTTCATCCGATCGGCGTTCTGGCCGGCGTCGGCGACCAGCAAGACGGCGATCGGCAGCACGTCGTCGCGGCGGGTGACCGCCAGCCAGGCCGGACCCTGAGGGGTTTCGAGCAACTCCTCAAGGCTCACGCCGAGCCGCTGTTGCAGCTCATTTTCCAGCTCCCCCAACCTGGCCCGAACGTCGTCCTTCAGCGGCTCCATGGCCGGATCGGCCAGCAACTGACCGATCTGACTACGGCCGAGGGCCTCTCGCAGGTCGCTGGCACTCTTGGCCTTGACGATGGCGAGCGTCGAGTTGGGCAGCGCGTTCTCGTCGGGGACTTGCGCCGCCACCGGAACCGCCGCTGTCAGGACGCCGAGCAATGCCGAGCCGGCGAGCACCCGAATCGGGAATCGCATTGAGCTTTTCTCCTTCTTCAAACGTGGAGGAATTCCAACCAACGAGGCCCTCTCGCGAGCCAATCATGGAATCGCGAAACCAAAAAGCGAGGGCCAGGGGGAACAGTCGAGCCTGAGATCCTCCGAGAGTCATCAAGCTCCGCCCCTTCTCACGACGGAAGGCCGACCCGAAAGAGGCCGACTTCGGTGACCGTTGTTCGTAGCAAGTTCGATGCCGGAGACTGGATGGCCCAACCCCTGGGTCACTCACTCGAAGTTCGAGCGGGTGATTCGGCCCCCGAGGCCGCCTGCTGCGCCGCGGCAGGAGGTTCGGCTCGGCGACGGCGGGGCGGGTCCAGATAGCGGTAGCCGCTGTTGGGGTTGTCCTTGTCGTACGCGAAGGCGTCTCGATTCCTCAAGAAGTCCTTGACGTAATTAATCGGAATGGCGAACCCGAGGTTGTCCCCTTGCGAGGCCTTCATGTTCGTCACCCCGATCACCTCTCCTCGCAAATTAAACAGCGGGCCTCCGGAGTTCCCCGGATTGATTGCCGCATCGGTCTGAAGATAGACCAGACCGTCGAAATTGCGATTCAAGGTGCTGAGGATCCCTTGCGACACGCTGCGCTCCAGCCCTAGCGGGTTTCCCACCGCGAAGGTGCCGTCTCCGGCATCCAGGTCATCGAGCGTACCCAGCACAACGTGTTCGAGTTTCAATCCGTCCTGCGCCGGCAATTTCAAGAGGGCCAGATCGAGGAACGGATTCACCGCGACAATCCGCACGTCGTCAATCTTCCGACGACGCCAACCGCTCGACGTTCGCTGGTACAGAATCGCCGAAATGCGCGTTTCGCCCTCGATCACGTGATGATTGGTAACGGCGAAGCCGTCCGGGTTGATGATGAACCCGGAACCGATTCCCGAAGGGGTCTCGATCGAGATCACCGCCTCGCCGTACTGATTGACCAGCTCGTTGACCGGCCGAGGCCGCAGCGTGCGGATCTCGAAAAATCCGTCGCTCGGTGAGGTCGCATTGGCCGCGACGTTCACCGATTCCGGCGCGGTCTCTTCGGGAGCCCCTCGCCGGAGGATCTGATCCCGAGGAACCTTGATCACGTCGTAGCCGACATCGAGAAAGATCGCATCAGGTTTCTCGGCCAGCACCTTCCCCACAATCTGATAGCCGTCGTTCAGCACGACTCGCTCCACCTCTTGTGCAGGACTTCCGATCGCCGGAAGTTCAAGCACAAGCACCAGCCAGCTCACCGCCATCATCGCGGGCAGGGTTCGGGGCAGCATAAACAATCCGTTTCTGCGAATGCGTTTGCGCATATCGACCTTCCTGATGCGAATGTCCCGCCATTGTAGAACGACGGTGGCACGATTCAAGACTCCGGCGGTCCCAGGCTCGTCACCGGCTCCTCCTGCTCAAGCGGTCTTGCGAGCAAGGCCTCGAATCCCGAGGTCTGATCCACCCGATACCGATTCTGGCCATCCCCAACCGTCACGATCAACGCCTCAACCCCCTCGGTCTGCTCGGCCAGCTCCAGGCCCGTTTCCGGGCCGAGCACCGAAATCGCCGTCGCCAGGCTGTCCGAGGTCGTCCCGTCCGGTGCCACCACCGTGACACTGCTACGGTCGGTCAAGCCCAGCCCCGTCCTCGGGTCGACGATGTGAGAGTACCGTACGCCATCAATCTCGACGAAGCGCTCGGTATCTCCCGAGGTCGAGACCGCCTGGCAACGCAACGAGAGAAACCGCGTTGCCCCCTCCTCGGCATCGAGCGACGCAATCCCCACGATCCATCCCGAACGCCCCGGAGGCGGTTCACTCGCCACAATGTCCCCTGCCCCGGCCACCAGCGCCCGAGAAATGCCCGCCTCTCGCAGCACTTCCAGCGCGGCGTCGCTCGCGTACCCCTTGGCAATCCCGCCGACATCCAGCCGCATCCCCGGCCTCGCCAAACGCACCGTCTGGGCCTCGGCGTTCAGTACCAGATCCCGCCAGCCAACCCGCTCGAGCGCCTCCTTCAGTTGCGATGGCCTCGGCAGTTCTCGGTTCCGCCTCGCGCGACGCCAAAGCTTCACTACCGGGTTGATTGTCGGCTCGAACGCCCCGTCCGTTCGTTCCGACAGCGATCGAGCCCGCGCCAGCACCTCGAACAGCTCCGGGCTGACCGGCACCGCGGGCCCCCCGGCCTGATCGCTCAGACGCATCAGCTCGCTGTCGGGCTTGTAATCACTCAGAGTCGCGTCAAGAAAGGCGATCCGAGCAAACGCTGAACGAGCCGCGCTGCTGGCGAGTTCGCGGTCGGTGCAGTAGATTAGAAGTTTGAACTCGCTCCCCATGTGGGTTTCTCGGAACTCGAACCGTTCGAGGTTCCCGGCCCCTTGGTCCTCGACCGCCGGGCTCGTCCCCACAACCAGGAGCATCGCGAGCAGTCCCACGCTCATCCACCAACCTCCCCGCGGCCCGAGTGCCATCGCTCCGATCGCCCCGAGCCCTTTTTATTGTGTGTTTGGATGGGTTGCGTTCTCGCCGCCTTCGACCGTTCCCGTCCGCCCGAGGAGTCCATCCTACGATGATCATCCCGCTGTCGCACGGCAGGACTGGCTTCGTTGCCGTCGCATGCGCCTTGCTGGTCCTTCCCGCCTCGTCCTCCTGGGGGCAGGACGCCCAGACCCCGGAGGAGATGAAGCCCTACACCGAGACGATCCCCGGCACCGACATCAGCTTCGAAATGGTCCCGATTCCCGGCGGCACCTTCATGATGGGCAGCCCCGACGACGAGGCCGACCGCTCCAAGCACGAAGGCCCCCAGCACCCCGTCACCATCGCCCCCTTCTGGATGGGCAAGCACGAGGTCACCTGGGACGAGTACGACGAGTTCGCCTTCAGCTTCGATCTGCGCCGCAAGGAACGCGAAGGCGTTGAGCGCGACTCCCAGCCCGAAGGGGAGCAACAGGCCGACGCCATCACTCGCCCCACCCCTCCCTACGCCGACGAAACCTTCGGCCTCGGCCGCGAAGGCCAGCCGGTGATCTGCATCACCTTGCACGCGGCCATGGAATACTGCCGATGGCTCTCGGCCAAGACCGGCCACACCTACCGCCTCCCCACCGAGGCCGAATGGGAGTACGCCGCCCGAGCCGGCACCACCACCGCCTACCACTTCGGCGACGACCCCGCCGACCTCGAAGAGTACGACTGGTTCTTCGAGAACTGCGAAGGCCCCCAGCCCGTCGGCCAACTCAAGCCGAACCCCTGGGGCCTCTACGACATGCACGGCAACGTCGCCGAGTGGGTGCTGGACCACTACGTCGAAGACCTCTATAGTCGGAGGTCGCAAGACACTCCAACCGTCCGACCGGTGGTCGTGCCGGACGAGTTCGAGTACCCCTACCTCGCTCGGGGAGGCTCGTGGGACTTCGACGCCTACGACTGCCGCAGCGCCTCGCGCCACGTCTCCAATCCCGATTGGAGCGTTCAGGACCCCCAGCGCCCTCAGAGCATCTGGTGGCACACCGACGCCACCTTCGTCGGCTTCCGGATCGTCCGTGCCTTCGAGGAACAGCCCGAGCTGATCGACTTCAAGTCGCCGATCATCAAGGGCAAAGGCCCGAAGCCCGACGACGCCGAGTAACCCAACCCTGGCAGCGACTCGGAGACACCGCTCGCGTTGCTCCCAACGCACCGTGTCTCCGAGCCCCGGCCCGATCGGATCCGCCTGCGCGCTGTTGAACCCAACGTGTTCGACCTCCTTCGCGGTGTCGATTCCACGGTGCGGACCCATCCCCATTTGAGTGCGTCTTTCTTCTGGTTTCTCAGTCCCCCGTCTCGGGAGCTTCGAGCCATGACCGGACCCCAGCCCTCTCGCCGCAACTTCCTCCGGAACTCGGCCGTCGCCGCCGTCGGCACCGCCTCGCTCGCCGCCGTTCCCAATGCCTTCGCCGCGGGGACCGACTCGATCCGGGTCGGCGTCATCGGCTGCGGCGGTCGCGGCACCGGCGCGGCGGAAAACATCTGTGAAGCCGCAGGCCAGGACCACAACGTCACCATCCACGCCCTGGGCGACGTCTTCGAAGGTCAGGCGAACCTCGCCGCCGACCGCCTCTCGAAAAACTCCAAGGTCGGCGAGAAGTTCGACGTCAGCCCCGACCGCGTCTTTGCCGGCTTCGACGCCTACAAGGACGTGATCGAGGCCTGCGACCTGGTCATCCTCGCCACCCCCCCCGGCTTCCGCCCCTTGCACATCGAGGCCGCCGTCAAGGCCGGCAAGAACATCTTCACCGAGAAGCCCGTCGCCGTCGACGGCACCGGCATTCGCAAGGTCCTCGCCGCCGCCGAGGAGGCCAAGAAGAAGGGCCTGGCCATCGTCGCCGGCACCCAGCGCCGCCACCAGACCGGCTACATCGAGTCGATGGAGAAGATCCGCTCCGGCGAGGCCATCGGCGACGTCATCACCGCCCGCGTCTTCTGGAACCAGGGGAACATCTGGGTCCGCCCCCGCCAGCCCGGCATGGACGACATGGCCTACCAGCTCCACAACTGGTACCACTTCCTCTGGCTCTGCGGCGACCACATCGTCGAGCAGCACGTCCACAACCTCGACGTCGCCCGCTGGGCCTTCGGCGACATGGTCCCCTCCTCCTGCGTCGGCATGGGCGGCCAGCAGGTCAACACCGACCCCGGCTTCGGCCAGTCGTACGACCACTTCGCCGTTGACTACGCCTTCGAGGACGGCCGCCACGTCATGAGCATGTGCCGCCAGATCGACGGCTGCGCCAAGGACGTCTCCGAGTACATCGTCGGCCACAAGGGGACCGCCCACCTCATGCCCGGCAACTACAACCTCGCCGGCCAGCGCCTCCGCGCCCGAGGAGAGGTCAACCCCTACGTCAACGAGCATATCAACCTGCTCAAGTCCATCGCCGAAGGACAGCCCCTCAACGAGCTTGAGCGCGTCGCCCACAGCACCCTCATGGCCATCATGGGCCGCGACTCCGCCTACACCGGCAAGGAACTGACCTGGGACGAGGCCCTCAACTCCCCGCTCGACACCTTCCCCACCAACCTCGAATGGGGCCCCCGCCCCGAGATCATCGTCCCCAAGCCGGGCATCACCAACTACGCCTGATTCTGAACGATGTCCCATCGTCCCGCGGCCGGATGACCTCCGGTCGCGGGATTCGCTCATCGCGGCTCAGGTTGAGCCGACTCGATGATTGGCCCGTAAACCTCCGGCCTTCGATCGGCGATCCGGTCAATCTCATGCAGGCCCGGCACGCGGACAATCCGCTTCGTCCGCGCCAGCGTTGGGTCAATCTCAGCCATCAAGAGTTGCTCGCACTGCTCATCCCCTCGGGCCAGCACCTGCCCGTTCGGATCGACGATTGAACTTCGGCCGATGAACGGAAATCCTCGCTCGGTCCCCACCCGGTTCGCGGCCATCACATAGACTGCGTTCTCCATCGCCCGGACGATCGGGAAATGCTCGGCGGTCGGCTCGGCTCGCGTCGGCCAGTTCGTGGGCCAGACGAGCACGTCGGCCCCGAGCAAGGTCATCACTCTCCCCGATTCCGGGAATGAGCCGTCGTAACAAATGTGCATGCCCAGCCGAAGCCCCGCCGCCTCGACCACTTCGAACGGCCGATCTCCCGGATCGACGAAGCGATCGACCCCCAAAAACGGCAGGTGAATTTTCCGGTACGACGCCACCAGCCCGTCCGGCCCGACCAGGGCACACGCATTGAACAACCGATCGCCGTCCCGCTCCAGCATCCCCACCACCGCAAACACCCCCCGCTCGGCGCACCGCGAGGCAATTGCCCCCAGGCTCGGCCCGTCGATCGCCTCGGCCGCCATCATTGCCTCGTCGCGCGACTCGAACACATAGCCGCTCAGGGCACATTCGGGGAAGACGACCAGCCGCGCCCCTGCCCCGGTGGCCGAGGCGATCTGGTCGAGGATCGCCCGGAGATTCCCCTCCCGATTCCCCAGTTTCACATCCATCTGCACCGCGGCCACGCGCACGGTTTCCATGCCCCGCCTCCCCTTTCTCACGGCCCATCCCCCCCGCCGATCATCTCAACTCCCGCCGCTCGGGACACTACCACGCCTTCCCCCGCTCGGCCACCGGTCAGCGGCGACTCTTCCGGGGCGTTTGCGACTCCGCCCGTAGGAGACCGTCCATCCGAAAATGATGCGTCGCCGCGTTGTCCTGGGTGACCCCGGTGGCTCGCCAACCGGGGCGGCGCAGCCGCGAGAGGCTCCGGGCGGCCGCACCGAGGCCGCTCGTCGCTCTGCGACCCCGGTTGACGAGCCGCCAGGGCCACCCGGCGCAGAGCCGCAGAGTCGCAGAGAAGAGAAAGCCAAAGGGCATCGGACAAAGACTCCGCTCTCCTCCCCTCCTCTCTCGCGTCGTTGCGTCTCTGCACGCGATTCCCCTCCCCCCTTCCCGCCGGGAGAACTGGTCCCCCGACCGACACTCCGCTAAGATGAAGCACTCCCCGATCACCCCCACTCGTCGATTCCGAGCGCGCCGATGCCGTCTTTCGCCGACGATCTCCGCCGGTTCGGGCCCGATGCCCCCGTCCGCGTCTCGCGCGACGAGGCTCTGGCCTACTGCGCCGCGCTCACGAGTTCGCACTACGAAAACTTCAGCGTCGTCACCTGGCTCACCCCCCCGCACCTCGTCCCCGCCTTCCAGGCCATTTACGCCTTCTGCCGCTGGTCCGACGACCTGGGAGACGAGGTCGGCGACCGGGCCCGAGCCACTGAGTTGCTCTCCTGGTGGCGCGGCGAGCTGCTCGCCATGCAGGACGGAGCACCGCGCCACCCGGTCATGATCGCCCTCCGCGACGTGGTCGAGGAGTTCGCCATTCCCATCACCCCCTTCGAGGCCCTCATCTCCGCCTTCGAGCAAGATCAGGTCATCACCGATTATGACTCGTATGACCAACTGCTCGACTACTGCACCCGATCAGCCAACCCCGTCGGCCACCTGATCCTTTACCTCGGCCGAGTCCACACTCCCGAAAATGTTCAACGGGCCGACGCCACCTGCACCGCCCTGCAACTGGCCAACTTCTGGCAAGACGTTTCCCGAGACCTCGACATCGGCCGCGTCTACCTCCCCCGCGAGGACCGCGAGCGCTTCGGCTACTCCGACGACGACCTGCACGCCCGCCGCTTCACCCCCGCCTTCGCCCGCTTGCTCGCCTTCGAGGTCGAGCGGACCCGCGATCTGTTCCGAATCGGCGCTCCCCTGGCCGACGCCCTTCCCGGCCGCCTGGCCGTCGATGTCGAACTGTTTACCCGGGGCGGGCTGGCCATTCTCGACCGCATCGAGGCTCAGAGGTTCGACGTCTTCCGCCGTCGCCCGACCGTCGGCAAGCTCGCCAAGCTCGGCCTCCTGCTTCGCGCGGTCCTCGCTCGCTCGCTTCGTTCCGGAAAATCACCCAGGAACGGACTACCGACCCGCGCTCAGGCTCCCCACGCCGACGCCGACGCCGTTTCCAGCCTCAATTCCTCCGCCGACCGATCCGAGGCCCGCCCATGACCGACGCACTCGACGCGAGCTACCGATTCTGTGGCGATCTCTCCCGGCGCGAGGCCAAGAATTTCTATTATAGTTTCCTGTTGCTCCCTCCCCGCCTCCGCCGCTCGATGTGCGCGCTCTACGCCTTCCTCCGCCACACCGACGACCTGGCCGACGAGCCTGGCACGATCGACGCCAAGCGATCGAGCCTCCTCTCCTGGCGGTCCTCCCTCGACCGCGCGCTCGACGGCGACCCGATCGCCTGGCCCGGCTTCCCCGCCCTGGCCGACGCGGTTCGGCTACACGGCATCCCGCCCAGGTTCCTCCACGCGGTCATCGACGGCGTCGAGATGGACCTGGAACCCCGCCCCTTCTCCACCTTTCAAGACTTGCACGGCTATTGCTACCGGGTCGCCTCGGCCGTCGGACTCTGCTGCATTCACATCTGGGGATACCAGTCCGAAGGCGGCCGCGCCGAGAAGCTCGCCGAAGCCTGCGGCATCGCCCTGCAACTGACCAATATCCTCCGCGACGTCCGCGAAGACGCCGAACTGGGCCGTGTTTATCTGCCGATGGAAGACCTCGACCGCTTCGGCGTCTCTCCCGACGAACTCAAGGCCCCCGTTCCGAGCGACCGCCTCCGGCAACTCCTGGCCTTCGAAGGCCGCCGCGCCTACGACTATTACCGTGAGGCCAGCCCCTTGATTCGCCTCGTCGCCCCGGTCGGCCGTCCCGTCCTCGCCGCCATCGTCAACATCTACCGCGCCCTGCTCGACGAGATCGCCCGCCGCGATTACGACGTCCTCGCCGCTCGGGTTGCCCTCCCCCCCTGGCGCAAGGCGGCCATCACCGTCGGCGCACTCACCGGACGCCTCGCCCGACCCGTCCCCAGCCCGGAGGGTCTGCTCCCGTGATCGAGACCCAGAACCCCGACGCTCCCCCCAACGGTCCCGACTGGCGGCCCACTCCCCCGCGCGTCGTCATCGTCGGCGGCGGTCTGGCCGGCCTGGCCGCTGCCTCGGCCCTGGTCCGATGCGGCCTGAACCTCACGTTGCTCGAAAGCCGCCCCCGCCTCGGCGGCCGCGCCAGCTCCTTTGTCGATCCCACCACCACCGAACAGGTCGACAATTGCCAGCATGTCAGTATGGCCTGCTGCACCAATCTTGCCGACTTCTGCAAGCGAGTCGGCACGGCCGATCTGTTCCGCCGCGTCCCCGAGGTCGTCTTCCTCGACGAGCAAGGGCGCACCTCTCCCCTCCGTGCCGGACTCTTGCCCGCCCCCCTGCACCTGACCGAGAGCTTCCTCCGCGCCCGCTATCTCACCTTCTCCGAGAAGCTCCGCGTCGGCCTCGGCATGGCCTGCCTCCGCCTGTCCCAACGCGACCGCCCCGGCGAATCGTTCGACGCCTGGCTCCGCCGCCACGGTCAGACCGACCGCACCATCGAACGCTTCTGGGGCACCGTGCTTGTCTCGGCCCTCAACGAGCGGCTCGACCAGATGGACGTTGGCCATGCTCGCAAGGTCTTCCTGGATGGGTTCCTCCGCAATCGAACCGGATTCCAGATGGAGATCCCGACCGTCCCCCTCGGCGAACTGTACGGCCTTCGGCTCCAGCAGTGGCTCGACGCCGAAGGGGTTTCCATCCGCTTGAAAACCGGCGTCCGATCGCTCACCTTTGACGATGACGGCGCGGCCTCGGGCGTCCTGCTTCGATCGGGCGAGCATCTTCCCGCCGATTTCGTCGTCCTGGCCGTCCCGTACGACCGGGTCAATGCACTCGTGCCCGAAGGGGCCTCGGCGACGATTCCCGGCCTCGACGCCGTTTCCCGGATGGAGTCATCCCCCATCACCGGTGTTCACTTCTGGTTCGACCGACCCGTCTGCCCCCCCGAGCTTGAACACGTCGTCACGGTCGGCCGCCTGATTCAGTGGGTGTTTAATCACTCGGCCATTCAGGGCCGCGAACCCGAAGGCGGCGGCCAGTATTTGCAACTGGTCATCAGTGCCGCCTACGACCTCCTCCCGCTCGATAAGAACGCCATCCGAGACGCCGTGCTCGCCGACCTCGCCTCCATCTGGCCCGACGCCCGAGAGGCAACCCTCACCCGCTGGTGGGTCGTCACCGAGCACGGCGCGACCTTCTCCGTCCGACCCGGCATCGAGGCCCTCCGCCCCCCCCAGCGGACCACCGTCGATGGCCTGTTCCTGGCCGGCGACTGGACCGATACCGGCTGGCCCGCCACCATGGAAGGGGCTGTCCGCAGCGGCTACCGCGCCGCCGAGGGCATTCTCGCCGATCTCGGCCGACCGAAGCGCCTGGTCCGTCCCGAACTCCCGATGGCCCCGCTGGCTCGCCTGCTGCTGGGCTCGGCTCCCACCCTGACCCGCCCCTCCCCTCCTCCTCCAACGATGACGACGACGGCTCCCGCTCGTTCTCCGATGCGCTGAGATCCGCGTTCAACGAATTCAACCCTCCGAATTGCCCGATCGCAACATCCGGCGACTCAGGGACCCTCTCTCGGTTAGAATGGATTGTTTCCCCCGATGCCTGGGCCTTATGCCCGGTCGGGACCGATCGTCTCCTGGTTTCCTTCCCCTTGAGGTCCGATGGCCACTGATTTCCCCCTCCACGTTGTCGCCTTTGGCCGTCCCGGCAGCGGCAAGAGCAGCGTTGCCGAGCGTCTCGGCGAGGCCCACGGCTTCGCCATGGTCCGCACCGGAGCGCTGCTCCGCGACGCCGTCCGCAAGGGGGACTCGCTCGGCCGGCAGGTCGAATCGCTCCTGAAAGCCGGCCAGCTCGTGCCCGACGATCTCGCCTACGAGGTCCTCGCCCGCGACCTCTCCACCCTCCGGCACGATCGCCTCCTGTTCGACGGCTTCCCCCGAACCCTCGGCCAGGTTCCCTTGCTCGATCGCCTGCAAGAGGCCGTCGGCTTCACCATCGACCGTTACGTCGAGATCGCCGTCTCTGCCGACGAGGCCCTCCGTCGCATGTCCGGGCGTCGCGTCTGCCCGACCTGCGGCGCCACCTATCACATCACCAACAATCCTCCCAAGGCCGACGGCGTCTGCGACCACGACGGCACCCCCCTCACCCGCCGCTCCGACGACACCCCCGAGGTCCTCCGCGTCCGCCAATCCGTCTACGACGAACGCACCGGCCCGGTCGTCGACCACTACCGCCGCACCGCCCCCGACCGCTTCCTTCTTATCAACGGCGAGCAATCCTTCGACGCCGTCTCCTCCGATCTCGAACGCGCCCTCGGCCTCGCCCCCTGACCGTCACCTCCCCGTACCCCCCGCCCTCGTCTCGATGGGGTGGTACGGGCAGACGACCTCGTGCTCGATCCTCCGCGCCTCGCCTCGCCTCCTCTCGAACCCTGTCAGGCCCCTCGGCTCCTGGCACGGCCCGTCGATCGTGCGCCTGTGACATCCGAGCCCACGCGAGCACTGAAGCGGCCGCTGCCATGCGACGTCGGCTTCGGCCGCTCAGGCATTTGCCAGGGCCGAGGGGGATTTGCAACTGACAATGGCCGGTGCTTCGTGGATCAGTTCGTCGTTCGAGAGCGCGGCGACCATGAACAACGCAAAATCGACGCGCCGCGTGATGTTGCTCTGGAGCACCGGATCGCCCACGTGGCGACTCCAGACCGGCAAGCCCTCGCTCTCCCCTTCTTCAAGGTCGCTTCCGCGGACCACCGTCCAGCGCGTTTCGCTTGCAAAGATGCGGCGGCAGGCCTCAACTTGATCGTTCAGGTCCGCAAATCGCGTCAGGCGGGCAATCCATCCAAAGAGTTTCAGAAGTGTCTTGAATCTCCACGAGTACACGTCACGACCATCGCGTGTGATGTGCCATCCGCACGAGAAGACCAGGCGGGCTCCGGGGCGTGCGTAGTCCAAAACCGCCTGAGCGGTTCCCGTTGCGTACTGCTGCACCCCCCAGGGAACCAGAACCGCAAGCACTCCATCACATTCTGAAACCGCCTTCCTGATCACCTCGCGATCATTCGTTGCTCCAGGCACCACGGTGATTCGGTCCTTGAAGGCATCGAGTTTTCCCACACTCTCCGCGCGGCACACGCCAACAACCTCATCGCCGCGGTCCAACGCATGCTGAATCATGTACTGGCCAAGTTTTCCCGAAGCACCAACAATACAAATTTTCATTAGTTCAATCTTTTCGTGACATCCGAAACGATCAGCGCGGTGCGACGATCTTACCACCGATCGGCCCACGAGACGACCTCTCCGGTCTCCTTCCACCGCAGTGCCGGCCCCGGGCGGCCGTCATCTTCGCCCGATCGACAAGCGGGCCGAATCGCGGAGACCTTTGCCGTTCAATCAAGCATCGCGTTCGCGGTCGGTCGAGATGGCGTACCTGTTCAGCTTCTGGCGAAGCGTCGCCCGGTGGATGCCGAGCACCTGGGCGGCTCGAGCCCGATTGCCCTGGCAGGCCCGCAGCACGGCCTGAAGCACGGCCGGCTCGGACAGTTCCAGAAAGCGATCATACAGGGCCGCCTCACCCGGATGATCGCGAAGTCGCGTTGCCTCCTGAGCCGCCCATTCGGCCAGGTGCCGCGGCACCAGCTCATCAACCGGCGCCGGGGCGGTCTGCCCCGACCCGGTCATGGCCGGGGGCAGATGCTCGGGCCGGATCGGCTGGCCCCGCGAGACGATGGCCGCGTGTTCGACGGCGTTGCGCAGCTCTCGGATGTTCCCCACCCAGGGCCGCGCGCGGAGTTCGGCCAGAACCTCCTCGGTGAAGCGGAGGTCGGCGGTGGTCGAGGTGCGGGCCATCCTGAGAAAGTGTTCCGCCAGGGCCGGAATATCTTCGCGACGGTCGCGGAGCGGCGGCAAGTGCAGGTGAAAGACACTGAGCCGGAAGAACAGGTCCTCCCGGAACTGGCCGGCCGCCATGAGATCGCCGAGCGGCCGATTCGTCGCGGCCAGTACCCGCAGATTCGTCGGTCGGGGTCTTGCATCGCCGACGGGCGTCACCTCGCGCTGTTCGATCGCCCGGAGCAGCTTCACCTGAAGGCCCATCGGCACGTCGCCGATCTCGTCCAGCAGCACGGTTCCCCCCGAGCCAAGTTCGAACAGCCCCTTGCGGTCCTGATCCGCACCGGTAAACGACCCCTTCAGGTGTCCAAACAGCTCCCGCTCGACCAGCCCCGGGCTCAGGGCCGCCAGGCAGATCGGCAGGAACGGGCCGGCTCGTCGCGCGCTGTGCCGGTGGATGGCCCGAGCCACCAGCTCCTTGCCGGTCCCGCTTTCTCCTGTAATCAAGACCGGAACCTCGGTCGGAGCAACGAGCGCAATCCGCTTGAACAGATCCTGCATCACCGGAGACGACCCGATCAACGCCTCCGATCCCCCTCCCGGCGCCTCCTCGACGGGCCGATCCTCGCCGCGCTCCCAGCTCAGGGCGCGCCGGATCACCTCCCCCGCCTGGTCGAGGTCGAACGGCTTGACCAGGTACTCGAAGGCCCCCCCTTCCATCGCCCGAACGGCCGTGTCGAGGTCTCCGAAGGCGGTGATGACCACCACCGGCGCCGGTCCAATGCGTTTCCGGAACTCCGCGAGGGCCGTCAGGCCGTCGATTCCCGGCAATCGAACGTCGAGCACGACCGCATCGGGCGGGGTGTCCTCGGCGATCGTCAAACCTTCCTCGGCCGAGGCGGCCACGTCCACCCGATGCCCCTCGTCGACGAGGAACTCGCGGAACGCGAAACAGATGCTCGCCTCGTCATCGACGATCAGGACCCGGCTCATGCGTCCTCCTCTCCAGCCACACCCACCCGAGGCATCGCCAGGCGGAAGCGTGTTTCGCCGCCGACCCGGTCCCACGCGAGCGTCCCACCGTACCGATCAGCAACGTGCCGAGCGAGCGCAAGCCCCAGGCCGACCCCCTCGGGCTTGCTCGTGGCGAAGGGCTCGAAGATCACGCCAGCCAGATCCGGCGGCGGACCCGGCCCGGTGTCAACAACCTCAACGACCGCCATCCCACCGTCCCGAACGGTCTCCAGACGCACGCTCCCGCCTCCTCCCGCGGCCTCAATCGCATTCAAGGCCAGGTTCAGCACCGCCGCCCGAAGCGCCGATTCCTCCGCCATCACCTGAAGCTCACCCCGATCGATCCGAACCTCAACGGCCACCTTCGCGTGTTCCCCCGCCGAGCCAACCAGCAGCGCGACCTCTCCGAGAACCTGCCCGACGTCGCACGCCGATGGAGGTCGATCCTCGACCCGGCCGAGCGAAAGGAGCCCCTTGACCTGTTCCTCGATCATCGTCAGTTGCTTCAGGGCAACATCCAGGCTCCGATCCCCCGGCGGGCCGGGGCAGCGCCGGGCGTGGAGCTGAACGCTCATCCGGGTTCCGGTCAGCGCATTTCTCATCTGATGAGCCAGCCCCGCCCCGAGCTGGGCCAGCAGGCGAGCCCGTTCGGACTGCCGAATCGTCCACCTCATGTTCGCCAGTTGCAGGCACATCGCGTCGATCGAGCGCTCAAGGTCGCCGATCTCGTCCTGCTCGTCTCCCGGATCGAGCCGCTCGAAGTCCCCTTCGGCGATCCGGGCGACCCGCCGCTCGACCCCTTGAATCCGATCGGTGATGCGGTGGACGATCCATCCGGAAACCCCGACCATGATCGCCAGTGCCCCGCCCCCGAGCAACAGCGGCGGCGTCGCTGCCTCCCGCCTGGCCTGCCTCCAACTGGTCTCGGGATAAAGCACCAGAAGCGACTCCGACGGCGGTCGTCCCGAGGCCGGCAGCACCACCGCGAAGTAGCGAACCCCTCCCAGGAGGACCGTCGGCGCCTCGCCAAGCGATTTCAAGCGCGCCGTCCCATCAAAGTCACTCAGCGGCGGGGGAGTCCTGCCCAGTCCCGCCAGGCTCGATGCCGCGGCCTGCCCATCGGCCCCGTAGGCGATGAACTCCGCCCCGGACAGCCCCCTCATCCGGGCCAGCACCCCCTCCGTATAGGGAAAGTTCGCCCTCCCGAGCGCCTCCACCACCCCGTCGAGCCGGTCGATCACCTGCCGTTCGCTTCGCCTCGCCGCCAGGGCCGCGGTCGCCAGCGTCGTGGCACAGGTCGCCAGCGCCTGGATCACCACCAGCGGAATCAAAATCTGACTTCGAATGGACCGTCGCAACCACCAGGCCCTCAACTGCTCCAGGAAAGCCCCCTTCCCCCTGCCACGGGTGCGCTCTTGATCACAGAGGGGATGAGAGCTGTTAGACGGTGTGCGACGACGCGAGCGCCCGCGACCGAGCAACAAGGATTTGCCGTCCACCTCGGAATTCCGCGAGACATCGCACCTCGCTCCCGGGCGGGAACTCCCACTCCTCAACATCGGGGTCGTAGTCGTTGGTGGCTTCGACGCGGATGATATCCGGCCCCACGAAGCGACCCGTGGTGGGCCTCAAGACATCCGTCCCCTCATTCAGCAAGGGAACATCGATTGGGATTGAGTTAGGAGACAAAGCCATCTTCTCCGACGGGGATCACTTCGCCGGTCGTGTCGTCGAGGACGACGGACCGGCCTGTGGTCGGGTGAACGGAGCGGGTCGCCCCGTTGGCAGGGTTGAGATGATTCGCCACCGCGAACCCTTGCCTGGACCGGATGGCCTCCTCGATTTGCTCGTGAGTCCAACCCCGATGCCGCATCCTGTTCTGCCACTGCTCGGCCGAGTGATTCGCCCCCAGCCTCCAGTTCGGCGTACCGCGTATGCCACCCACGATCGCACTCGACCTCCGATCATCCTCCGTCGCCGAACAACCATCCTCGGTGGTCCGGCCCGCCGAGACAAGCCTTGATGTTCACTGAAGACGCCGCGGCGGGCCGCGCAGGAATGCCTCGGGCGTGGATGTTCGCCGGGACGATCTCCCTCCGCCCCCCCTCCCGAGCCGACGCCGCCGATCCGCCCTCCTTCGCGCCGACCCCCGAGCGCGGTGTGCGAGCCGATGCCTTCGAGAGGGGACCTGACCCCTTCGGATCGCGACTCATCCCTCCGGCTGTCCCCGCGCTGCGTGCGTCCCGACCCAATCCGTCGCGCCGCGCTTCATCCCGAACCCGGTCAGGAACCTCCTCGCTCTGAGATGAGGCCCGATCAGGAGAACGAGTAGCCGATCTCCGACACGAGTTCGGGCGAGATCGACCGACGCAAGCTCGCAATCGCCTTGCTGCTCTCCAGCTCCTCGGTGGCCCAGACCAGCGCCGGGCAATAAACCCAGGGTTCGACGATGCTCAACTTGCGGAGTTCGAGGCCGATCCCGTCGGGGGTCGGGCAAGGACACGGCATCAGCTCTCCTCCCTCGGGATCGTCCACGTACGGCGTCGGACCATCTGGAATCGGGTAGCGCCCCAACCGGAGCCGTTCCAGGCCCATGATCCTCGTCACGAACGGGTTCTCTGCCCGCCAGGCCTCCAGTTCTTGGCCGAGCATCCGGAGGGATTCCTGCGACGCATGCTCCCTGGGCCAGACAAAGGCAACGATCCAATCCTTCACCCGGCCCTCGTCGGGTTCCGGGAACGATTCCCAGGTGTGCCCCTCGCCCGAGTCAACGCTCGCGATCCCTCCCACAATCCCACCGAAGACGGCTCCCATGCCCGCGGCGACGAGCGCGGTTTCCCAGACGGTCAACGCATCCGAACCCGGCGGTATTGGGGAGGACCAGATCGAGAAGCCACCCAGCAGGAGCCCACAGCCCAGCCCCGCGAGCCCCCCGACCAGGGATTGCTCCCATCGGTTGCACCGCCCTTGCAGCAGACGCGAGAACAACGACGAACGTGCCATACGCCTCGCCCCTTTCGCGGGCCTCCAGGAACAATCTCCGAGCTTCAAGCGAGGGCCCTGGGTGACCCCGGTTGCTCGCCAACCGGGGCGGCGCAGCCGCAAGAGGCCGCACCGAGACCGCCCCCTCCGTGTTTCATCCGTGGCTCAAGACTCTCCTCGACCTTCCCGTAAAAAATGATGCGTCGCCCCTTTGCCCTGGGTGGCCCCGGTTGCTCGTCAACCGGGGCGGCGCAGCCGCAAGAGGCGACGGAAGGCCGTACCGAGACCGCTCGTCGCTCCGCGACCCCGGTTGGTGAGCCACCGGGGCCACCCAGGAAACACCCACCCGTTTTGAGTGGAAAGTCGACGATCCATGATTTTTCACGGAATTTGTGCTTAATTCCACCCTTCGCCCCGATGATTTCAGGATGAGCTTGCGCTCGATCGCCCCGCGTCCCCTCGCGCCGAGCACTGCACCAGAGAGCCCGCACCACCCCCATCGAGGCGAACCGACTCCCATGAGCCACCCCACCCACGATCGCCACCCCGACCCGTCCGCCAACGCCCTCACCCACGGCCTGACCGCCCGGCGTCCTCTCTGCGACGAGGAACGCCAGCGCATGGAAGTGCTCGTCGCCTCCTGGACCAGCAAGGACATGCCCGAAACCCCTCCCGAG